>DASPRM010000154.1 GCA_035624455.1 Terriglobales bacterium | reverse complement strand
CACGGCAGCGGAGATGGTGGCCTGATGAACGTCTAAGCCGATATACTTCTCTTGACTCATTAAAGGCGCTCCTTTTTGCTAGGTTGGTGATGCGAACAATCACAACCTATCGCAAAGGTGGGCGCCTTTTTATATTGCGTGTGATGGGGAGTTTTCAGCATTTTGACCAATGGCTTCCTAGTTTCTTTCCCACAGCCTGAATGCTTCACTTCGGTTGTCCAGGTTGGCCATTGCCGTTTTTTGTGACCAGCACTATCCGAAAACGCGCCTGCCCAGCCATCATCTTCGCGTAGGCAGCGGCTGCTTGATCGAGTGGGACGGTCTCGATCATCGCCGACACCCCACTCAGGGCACTGAAACGAAGCGTTGTGTCAGCAGTGGCGGGGTTTCCCGTCAGCGAGCCTGCTACCTTGCGCTCTCCAAATATGAGATCCACGCTCTTGACCTCGATCGGCTCCGGTCCGACGCCGAGGTCAATGGAGACACCGCCGGGTCGAAGGCCCTTGAAGGTCTCAGCGATTGTTTTGCCTCCTGACGCCGTTATGACGATGACCTTGGCGCCGCCAAGCGCCTGCAAAGCGGCTGCGGGGTCAGTAGCGGCACTGTCAATGTAGTGGTGAGCCCCGAGCTTCTTGGCGAGCTCCGCAGTGCCGCTGCCGCGGGCAATCGCCGCCACTTCGAACCCCATATGCCGGGCGTATTGCACAGCCAGGTGACCAAGGCCGCCGATACCGAGCACAGCGACAAGATCACCTGCCTTTGCTGGCGCGTTTCGCAGGGCGTTGAACGTCGTGAGTCCCGCGCAAAGCAGCGGCGCAGCATCTGCCGACGACAGATCGTCAGGGATATGCACAAGCCCGGTGGCTTTCGCGATCATCACCTCGGCGTATCCGCCATCCGAATGAATACCCGTATATTCCTGGTTGCGACAGTTCACGAGATCGCCATTTCGACAGAATTCGCAATAACCGCAAGGGCCTCCAAGGAAGCCGACACCGACGCGCTGACCGACCGCCCAGCCCTGGACGCCAGAGCCAAGGGCATCGATCCGTCCGACCACTTCGTGCCCTGGGACGCGCGGCCAGCTGATTGGAAAGGAGGCTTCCACCGTGCCGGAATCCGAGTGGCAGACACCGCACGCCTCGATACGAATGCGCACTTGACCGGGGCCAGGATCGACCAGCGGTTTCATTACGGCTTCGAATTCTCCCGGTTTCGTTACTTGAATTGCTCTATACATTCCGCTCATATCGCCTCCTTTATGGCGAGCCATTCGGGTTTGCTCGATCGAGCCCGCACCTTCGCTGGGGAATCGGAGATCCCAATCAACGCACGCATGGCTGCTCCTCCTCGCCACAGAAAATGCAATACGCTGTCCAAATCGAGGTCATCTGGCGCGATTTGTTTCAAAGCCTTGAGAAAACAAGAGATGCCATGAGTTCGAGCAGCGTCCAAGTGGACGGTGAGATGTCATCTGAGTTCGCTTGTGCCGTCACATGACAAAGAAATGGCGCCGGACGGGCGTGCCGTGCCCAGGCCAGAGAGGCAAATGCGGGAAGACAGTCGGGTGTCGTTAACAGGCGTTTGCGAGTCGGGGCGATGGCTGAAAACTTTGGTTCCTGTGCAAACGGATGCATCCGCTGAAGAGCTACTTGATCCCCCAGGAAGGGTAGCCTGAGACGGCGGGTGGCCCACCCTTTCGATCCCTGTCGTCAGACGGAGCCATATCTGATTCGGGTCACTGCCTCCGTGGAATGTCCACGGTGCGGAGAGATCGCGAATTGGCGTCGGATGATTCGTACTTGCATCCACGAGGAACCCCGCCTTTCGGCCGTCAGGGCCATGGCAACCGGCGCAGTCTCGGGAGATATAGAGTGCGCGGCCGCGCTCCGTACTGGCTGCTGTCGGTGCCGGGCGCGGCGGAACGACTATCGCTTGAGGCGATACTCCACTGAATGCCTTGGAGAATTGCTTGATCTGTGCGACGACCGCATCGATCTCACTGTCGCTCAACAGGTCGTGGAAGTAAGGCATTGCACTGGCTGGAAGGCCGTTCGCGATGACCTGCCTCAGGTCGTCGTCGGTCGGCGGCTGCCCGGCTGGAGTCGATTTGTATTTGAACAACCCGAGCGTGAAATCGCGCGGCCTAGGAATCAGGGACGGGGCTGCGGGTCCGTTCCCGCGCCCGTCAGGTCCGTGGCACACGGCGCATCTCTGAGCGTAGACGCGTGCGCTTTTCGCCCTGGGGCAGGTAGCAGCGGCAGCCGCGGCGGATGCTGCCGCCGGCACAAATACGTTGAGCGCTCTGATTGTTTCCAAGGCCGTCGCCGCCATCGGAACCGTCGGCGGCTTCGCCCCATCCGACTTCGCCAATGTTGGAGTCGCCACCGCGCTGAGTGGCGCCTCGCGGGTGCGCGTTGCCGTGGACCTGTCCGCGCTGCTGCTTCTCGGCGCGCTGAAACAACAATTTGGCACCGATATCACACCCTACGCTTCGGCGACCGGCACGGCCGTACTGTCGAGCGCTGATTTACCCGGGTTGCTGGCCAATCGCATTGACGCGGCACCCGGGGCTTCAGGCGTGCAGGAACTGAAAGAGTGGATGGCTCTTCTCTCGTACTTGGATACTAGTCTTGGGGGGAGCATCACCTCGGAGTATTTTTCTACGCCGAACTTTCTCCAGTTTGGCAGCTTTGGCACAGCGGTCCAGGTGCGCAACGCGAGTTATCCGCTTACAAATATCGGGCAGCTAACAGCTACGCTGGGGAACCTGCAGAACGCTCCCTAGACTTGGACTCTTCTGATTGCGTCGCTGACCATCACCGGCGAGGTTCACCGTCTAGTTGGCGACCGGCGGGTGGAGTGGGCTCAACTTCACATTGAACACCGCAGTGTACACGGACCCGGGGAACACATTTTGTGCCGGTTGCCTGGACTTCGTGTACCAGGTGATTAACAGTAATACCTCGACAGACAATGTAGGGCGCGTAACGGCATTCAACTTCGCAAACCCGAGCGGCTGGCAGGTGGATGCCGGTTATTCAAGTGCTGGCGAACCTGACGGAGGTGGCACGGCCTTCCCCACCGGAACGGATGCACCTGGATTCGTGGACCGGAATACTCCGGGTACGGTTGGGTTCCAGTTTTCCAGTACCCCGTTTTCAAGTGCGATCCCACCGGGAGACACTTCCGCCGTGCTGGTAATCGAGACGGACGCCACAAACTTCACTAGTGGCATCGCAAGCATCATTGATGGAAGTAGTGCCAACGTCGCTGCGTTCGAGCCGACGGCGGCCGTCCCCGAACCCTCCAGCCTGCTGCTGCTAGGCAGCGGCTTGCTTGGGGCGGCGGGGATGATTCGCCGCAAGCTGAAAGTGTAGAGCGGGTTGTACGTTCTAAAGCAGCCGCCTTCGGGCGGCTGTTTTCATTTCGAGAACGTTAAGTGGGACGAACCAGCTCTATGCGGATTCATCACTATGGAGTCGCGTGTTCTCCGCCGGTACCCACTGCGCGCTCCGCAATCCGCGCACCGCGAGGATGAGCGAGAACAGGCCAGTCATGCCGAGAGCAAACAGCGTCCAGACAAAGAAGAAGGCCCACCCTGTCCTCGCGAAGTCGCTTCGGACAATGCTTCCCCGTCCCCATCCCAATATTACGTGGATGACGGGCATCGCCAAGGCAATGGCCGAGCCGACCAGCATGATGATGTGTCCCGATCGCCGTTCGGCGAGCAGTAGCGTTCCCCACAGCCAGCCGACGAGGATCGGCACGCCGACGATGAGCGCCGTGCCCCTTGCCTCGGCCGTGCCAGCCCTGGCGTAGCTGGCGTGAAGGGTGTCCTGCGTCAGGTGAAACGTCATCAACAGGATCGAAAGCAGCGACGTGCTGGTTAACATCAGTTTGCGCTTCATGTGATGTCGTCCTCGTTTTCATGTGTGTGTGTGTGCTTCTCACTGAGGAGGGCCGCCCGGTCACGCTCGGGTTCGCTGATCAGCAGATGCACGTGCTCGGGCATGACCACATAGGCATTCAGGTAGAAGCCGTACCAGTGCCTTACCCGCTCCAGGGTCTTCTCAAACAGTTCCCGCGCCGACGCTGTGGCCAAGTAGGACGCGCGATGAAAGCAGGTGAAGGTGATGTAGTGCAGGTGACGCGTGTGTTGATAACGGAGCAGTCCGGCAGACATGACGGGACAGGCTAGCTTTGTTCGTGCGGGTCTGTCAGTGACATTGCACGTATCCCACCCTTCGCCAAAAGCGGGCGAAAGGGTGGGCCACCCACGGGATCGTGCGCATAGGAAAAGGTCCAGGCGGAAGAGGGACTCATGGCGCGACCAAAGAGGTTCTCAAGAGGCGGAGCATGCGCTTTGCGCCGTCCAGCGACCGCGATTTGCGATTTCCTTCCACCCACAAAGAGGCGTACCCGTGAACGCAGCATGACGCCAATTGGAAGCGCGCTGCAAGATCGGCCTCTGTCAGTGTGCGCCGATGTGCATTCGTCTGTATCAAGGCGTCGCGCAGTCGTTGCTGGGCCATTTGTCGTGCCTTCCGCAGGCGAGGCGATTTCTCATTCAGCAACTCGCTACGCCACATCACTTGGAAGTGTTCCGGCCAACGCATCGCAAATTGTATATACCCCAGCCCGGCCGCCTGGAGGTCATCGTCTGCCTCCTTAACGTTCTTCCAGTTCATGGCTTCCGTAAGCCGTTCGAAACCTTCGGCAGCGACTTCCGTCAGCAATCCAGTTATGTTCTCGAAGTGGTGAGCGGGCGCACCGTGCGAAACGCCTGCCCTCCGCGCACAGGCGCGCAGCGTCAGCCCTTCCACGCCGGACTCTCGGATGATCTCCTCCGCAGCCCTCAATAGCGCGGCACGGAGATTTCCGTGGTGATAGCCATTCCTCGTGGTTGCCGTTGATCCTGGCCGAAAAACACTCTTCATCCATTCCCAGCATAGCAAAAAATTGCGCATCAATCTAGACACTGTCTACATCGAAACAGCAAGAGGAGCAGAATATGGTCACGGTCAACTCCAGCATCAATGCGCACAAGATTCTCGTAGCCCCCATTGTTCTCGCTCTGATGTGGTACTTCCACAATTGGAGCACGGAAGCTTTTGTGTATCTCGCTTTGCACGGCACCTACTCGCTTTTGTGGTTGCTCAAACAGAGGTACTACCCCGACTCGCGCTTTTCTCAAAGGGTGCCTTTTTGGGTCGGCTTGCTGTTCATCTTCCTGCCCCTGGGAGGCTACTACCTGGCTCCCTACCTTCTGATCAGCCGTCACGTGACTTGGCCACCGTACTTCTTCGCAATGGTGCTCTTCATTTACATCGTGGGAATCTTCTTCCACTATGTCAGTGACGCACAGAAGTTCTTCACCTTGCGCGCGAGGAAGGGCTTGATCGAGGACGGACTCTTCACCCGCACCCGCAATCCCAATTATCTCGGCGAGATTCTGATCTACTTCTCCTACGCACTCATGTCCATGCACTGGATTCCATTCGTTGTCCTTGGCGCATGGATATCCGGGTTCTTTGTCCGCAATATGTTGACAAAAGACAAGAGTCTCTCCCGGCATGCCGGCTTCGCGGCATACAAAAGTCGAACCGGACTGCTCTTTCCCAAGCTGATTAGGCCCGCGATCAAAGCAGAGCCGTTGCCACGCTGACAAAACCCGGCCACCAGGGGCGACCCACCAGGGATTCACCACTCCCTATCTGAAGCTGGGATGGGGAGTGGCAGTATCAACAGTCATGACAGCATTCGGCTTGCGGCCACTTTCTACAGGAAGCGAGAGCTCAGGATCTCATAACGGAATTACTCCAGTTTTTCTGAGTTGAGGAGATGCGGGAGGGTGGCTAACTATTGATGACCTTTGGTCTAAGCGGTGGCCGGAGTTGCCGAAAATGGTAAGTCTCACCAGGAGAGATGAACGGTTTAGGTCATTCGTCTTTGAACGGATTAAGGACAAAGACTTTCCGCAAGATCGATTCAAGATAATCGAGAGGAATGCGACACAGAACTGTCCGCCGGTAGCCCGGGACTTTTGTCGCGCCGTACTCAACGAGGCGGCTCGCGTGAAACCAACCAACTAAATGACGAACTTGGTTCCTGAACGCCAGAGGAACATCCGTGGTCAACATGTAAGCCGCCGCCGCCTCACTCATACCGCAGCGCCTCAATGGGATCGAGCCGGGCTGCGCGAACAGCCGGAATCATGCCGCTGACTAGTCCTACCAGCGCCAGGATGGTGGTAGAGACCGCCACCGTGGATGGTGAAATGATCAGTCGAATGTCCCCCATTTCTCCATGCTGGGCCAGCGCGCTGTAAAAAGTGAGATTCCCCACGGAGAACGAAATGACGTAGGCGAGCGCAATCCCCAAAACTCCGCCCAGAAAGGTGATGGCCAGCGCTTCGCACAGGAACTGCACCAGGATGTCGAAGCGGCGCGCCCCCAAAGCCTTTTCCATACCGATCTCGCGCGTGCGCTGGGTCACGCTCACCAACATGATGTTCATCAGACCCACTCCGCCGATTCCCAGCGTCAGCGCGCCAATGAAGGCCAGCAGCACTTGCAGAGCCATGGTGATGATGTGAAATTGCGAGAGCTGCTCCATCAGCGTGAAGATTTGCAGCGCGCGCTTGTCGTCAGGACGGAACTTGTATTGCTCCGCCAGCGTTTTGCGAACCGACGTCTCCACAGCTCCGTAGTCGTAGCCGAGAAAGTCGAGCCAGATCATGTCTATGTAGTGGGTATCGCGAAAGTCGCTCAGCGTTGGAAACGGGATGTACACCACGCGGTTGATGTTGTTATCGCCCTCCTGCGGCCTGGGCTTCAGCACCCCGATCACTTCGTAAGGGATGCCGTTGATGCGAATCTTTTCTTCGAGCGCGAAGCGTCCGGAAAACAGCTTCTCCTTCGCTTCTGAGCTCAGCACGCACACACGCGCGCGCAGCTGCATATCCTCGGGGCCGTAAAAGCGGCCGAGATCCATCTGCAGATTCTGAATTTGTTGCAGATGAGGATTCCCTCCGTGGACCTCCCAGCTGTAAGAGCGTCCTTCGTAGCTGACCAAAGCGTTATAGAACGACTCCGGAGTAATACGGATGACCTGCGGCACATTGGCCACCACACGATCAATGTCGTCCTTGGTCAAGCGAATTCTCGTTCCCGCCTTATTTCCTCCCGCCTGCATGGACGTGCGTCCACCCGCGATGCCCATCGCCTGCATGCTGGCGTATGCCTTGAAGATGCTGATGATGGCGGTAGAAAAACCTGTGCCGTAAGCCAGCAGCAGCACCACGGTGGCGATTCCCCAGGCCATGCCCAACATGGTGATCGCACTTCGCCGCCGGTTTTGCCGGAGCGATCCGTAGACTTCCGTGGCCAGGTCTTTCGCCTGGATCATCGCTTACTCCTGACGAAGCGCCTCTACCGGCGTGAGAAAAGCTGCGCGGCGGGCGGGATAGAGTCCGGCGACAATCCCCGCCGTCGCCAGGCTCACCATGGCCAGCGCAGCAGTCGCCGGATAAATATGCGGCAATTCGAATCCATCGATCGGTGGCGCAAGGCCAAACAGCCTGGTCGCGCCATAAGCCGCAAGCACGCCGATGGCGCCGCTGATCGCGGTAAGCATCAGCCCTTCAAAGAAGAACTGAAACAGGATGCTGCGGCGGGTGGCGCCCAATGCCTTGCGCAACCCGATCTCGCGCGTCCGCTCGGCGACCGACACCAGCATGATGTTGACCACTCCCAGCGCGCCAAGGGCGAGCGTCACCAGACCGACCGCCCCTAGAAACGTATCCATGGCATCGGAGATTTTGCCGATCATTTCCACGGTGGCGATGGAGTCCCAATCATCGAACGCATCCGGCATCTCGGGATCGAAGTTGTGATTTTTGGCGACGATGCGGCGCACAGCTCTCTTGGCCTCGTCGTGGCGCTCGCGTGTAATCGGCTGGTAGACGACGTACTTCACCGCGTTCTCGTTGCCCGCTCCCTGCATGGGGAAGTACATCAACATAGTGCTGTAAGGCATGATCAGGCGCATGTTCAGATCGGCGTTGTTTCCATGGCCGAGCTTCTGGATGGTGCCAATCACTTCAAACGGCACGCCATTAATAAGGATCCGGCTGCCTACCGCCGGGTGGCCGGGGAACAGTATGCGCACGAATTCGCTGCCGATCACGCACACGTTGTGATGCTGGCGCTCGTCGTCCCAATTGAGCCAGCGCCCCTGATCGATCGTTTGCCGGCGAATGTCATAGAACTGCGGCTCCGACCCATCCACGTAACCGTTGCTGTTGCCATACTCGCTCACCAGCCGCAGGTCGCCGCGATAAATGATGGGCGCGGCATTCCGCACGTGCGGCGAATTGCGAATGTCCACATAATCCTGGTAGTTCAGGTAGTACTGGCGGGACGAAAGCTGGCTGCCGGCGACCGCCGGCACTCGCCCGTTATAGATGTGCATGTAGTCTTCGCCAAAATTCGCCAGGTTCTTCTTGGTTCCGGCGCGAAAACCTTCTCCCAGTCCAACCAGCAGCAGCAGCGAGCCAACGCCCCAGGCAATCCCAAACATGGTGAGAAAGGCGCGCAGTTTGTGTGCCGAGATGGCACGCAGCACCTGGCTGAAGGTGTCCGCAAATCGTCTCATAACCCTGGCTACGAATCTCGACCAGACACAGTTCCCAAGCTACCGCTGCCACCGCACGATCACGCTGGTGATCGCGGTCACAAATGGGAACTCTGGCTACGCTTCCACCATAGCCCTCTCGACGCAATCTGCTCGTGATGTTTTTCACAGCCTGTCACAGCAGATGCGGTATTCAGCCCGATTTGGGAAGGTTGGGTAGTAATAGCGGGATTTCTGCTGGCGAAATTCCGAGGACTGCAACGACGTGAGAGCTACCGAAGGACCTTTCGTTTTGCTTTGGCATCACCAGAAGGGCGAAGCCCGACGAGGGACCAGCAGTTCGCCTGCTGACTGTCCCAATCACCTTATGGCCCGACTGCAAAATGCCGCGCTCAGTCCGCACCACAATGGGAGATAGACAATCGAGGCTGTGAGCAGGCGGCGTGCGGCGGTCCTTGACCGCTGAATCCCGAATTCCAATCCAAAGTACAGGAAGCCTTCACTTAGCAGCACTGCTGCACAATAAAAGATCGTCGCATGCCGTGTTGGGGATTGCAGGATGCTGATAGGCACGAGGGCAAGGAGTGGCAATAAAGTTTGCAGCATCACGAAAGGAACTCTCCCATTTCCCCTGGGCAGAACCAAATATCCTGCCCGGTCGTAGTCCTCGCGGTACATCCATGCAATTGCCATGAAGTGCGGGAACTGCCACAGGAAGAGCATCGCGTAGAGTGTCCATGCCTCGGTAGTCAATCGACCCGACGCCGCGGCCCAACCGATCAGCGGGGGCATGGCGCCTGGAAACGCGCCGACGAGAACGCACAACGGTGTCTTTCGTTTCAGCGGCGTGTACACGAACAGATAGGTCAGCAACGTGAGCACCGCCAGCACGCTAGCGAGCAGGTTAACGGCTGTGGCGAGATAGATGCCGCCAGCCAATGCCAATGCAGTTCCGAAGGCCAGGACGGCCGCGGGTGTGAGACGGCCGGCTGCGGCCGGGCGCCGCGCAGTGCGGCGCATTTGCGCGTCATACTTTCGTTCGATGTATTGGTTTAGTGTCCCTGTCCCACTTGCCACCAGCAACGTTCCAAACAGAGTGTTGAACAACGCTGGGAATGCAAACGGTCGTGCTACGCTTCCGCAACCCAGAAAGAAGCCGACACCGGTCGTAATCAAGATCAGGAAATTGACTTCTGGTTTCGTGAGTGCCCAGTAGTCAGACAGGAGAGAGGAAAAATGACGGCCTGCGACTACAGGCTGGTCGAGCGCCGTAACAAGAGGCTCGCTGGACATTCAGACAGTCTCCATCCTCTGCCGAGCGGTGAGTGGCGCCGCACTGCCAACCGGACGCTGCTGGGCGATCCAGTTCTGTTGCGATCTCTGGGGCGAAAGCAAACGTGCTGTGATAATTCCGCCGACGATGAAGTAGATGACCGTAACTACAGTCCACATGAGTGCGCCTGCGAATTGCTGATCCTCGAGCGGGAAAAGTCCGAACGGGTGTGAAGCGGATTGGTAACCGGGGTACACCACGCGATCGCAGAACACGAGAAAACCGGAAAGAGTGTCGCACGGCAATGTAGCGAGGAAGAGATACACCACCACCCACCACTTTGGCTCTTTAAGAGTTGGCCAGGGCTGCACGACAGGCCACCAGAAAAGCAAGCCAGTTACCAGGAACGATGCTTTCATGATGGCATGCCAGGTTGGCGATTCCATTCCCACTGCAAGCAATGCGGGAATGTGCCAACCAACTAGTGTCCCAGTGGCGCCCAGCCAGCAAACTGCCGGATGGGTAATCGCCTTTCCAAATCGTTGCATCGAGGGCCGGAGGAGCAGTGCAGCCATGCCCTCCCGAACACTTCTCGGCAGGCCTTGCACAAAAGCCATCAGAGGTTCACCGAGCCAGATAAGGGGGGCGGCGAAGGTCATCAACAGGAGGTGCTGAATCATGTGGGCTGTCAGCAATTTATGAACGAAGCCCGCCACGGGTGAAGCAACCGCAACCCAGATCAGGATAAGCCCAAGGAGAAAACTCGCAGCGCGCCATGCCGGAATAACGACGGAACGAAGCTGCAGCCAGCCACGCGCGTACAGTGCTGCCGTGAGAACGAGGATCAACAAGATCCCGTATGGCTGAGACGCGACGTGATGGGCATGCGCCATAGACTCGCAACCCTACTTTTGAGCGACAGGGCGGTTCTGACGCTCTTCTCCTATCACCAGTTGTCTTGATGCATCGCGCGCGGGAGCCTGCGTCGCCGGATGCAAGGTCTCGAGGAACGCCACCAGGGCCGTAGTCTCTGCCGGACTCAAATTGTTTCCGTAGGCCGGCATATTGCCGCCGCCTTGAATCACCTGACGAATGAGTTGGTCCTGAGTGAGGCGGACCGCAACACTATCCAGAGCCGGTCCCCTTTCTCCGCCGATATTGCCGAGAGAGTGGCAGTTGCGGCATTGCTTAACCTGAAACACGAGCGCACCCTGCCGCTCGAGCGCAGTTGTGTGATGTATGTACCGGTCGGGTACCGGATCACCGCTCCAGGCACTCATGTGCGGACTCCAGGGCGTGAACTGAGCCAGGCGAGTAAAGGTGCCGAGCGTAATAGCGGTCATCAGCACGGTAACAACCGCAATCGGCCGGCGTTTCCAGCTTTTTTCTCCCTCTCCGGAAAGGAACGGCAAAAGAATCAATCCGATGATTACTAAGACCGGGCCGATAAGAAGAAAAGGCGTCTCAAGCGATGGCGGAAGGAGAGAAAGCAGAGCGTAAAGCCACAGGAAAAAGTAATCCGGTTTGGGCGCGGTCTGGATGATTGTCGGATCGGGCTGCCCAGTCGGTCCGAATGGGCCAAAGTAGAAAGCGCAAACGGCGATTGCCAGGATAATAAACGCCGCGAAAAACATATCCTTCCAGATGGCGTAGGGAACGAAGGGCGCGCCATCCTTGTGGGTCAGCGCATGATATTGGGCATCATAGGTGGCTCGCCTTACGATGCGTCCAGGCATTGGCCATTCGTTTATGCCCAGCTTCAGAACCAGCAGGAGATGAAGACTGACGAACGCGATCAGTAATCCGGGAAGTACGAAGACGTGCATCGTAAAGAATCGGGAGAGGGTCGCGCCGGCGATAATCGGCCCGCCCAACATCAGTTTCACAGTTGCAGGACCGATAATTGGAACGCGGCTGGCGATCGAGGCTCCAATCCCCAAGCCCCAGTAAGCGTCCTGATCGAAGCGCATAACTTGACCCGTGAACGCCATGCCGAGAGTCATCAATAAGAGAAAGACTCCGATGATCCAGGTCAGTTCGCGGGGATATTTGTGGGCTCCGAAGAGAAACACCTGCACCATATGAATGAGGACAATCGCCACCATGAAGTTGGAGCCCCATCCATGTATGGCGCGGATAAACCAGCCAAGCGCAACCTGATGATTCAGGGCCTGCAGGCTGCTCCATGCTTCGCTGCCCGAGGGCACATATACCAGCGCAAGCAGAATCCCAGTCACGATTTGCACAATGAACACGGTGAACGCTGCGCTGCCAAAGACGTAGAACCAGCTGGCCGTACTTCGTGGCACAGGATGTTCGGCGGCTTCGCGAATCGGGGCCGCGAGCTGCAAGCGGTGCTCGAACCATTCGCCAATTTTCCTGATCACGCGCATGTTGCCTTCTCCCTGGAGCCACTCGCCAACGGCTCCCCGGGGGTCGGTAACTGCCCGGCCTGAATCGTGAGCACGCCGTTTTCGATTCTGTACGGATACTGGAAGAGGCCACGCTCCGGCGGGCCTGACGCACGCGAGCCGTCGCGATAGTAGGCGCCGCCATGGCAAGGACACATGAACAGGCCGGATTGAGGAAACCAGCGGACCGGACAACCGAGATGAGCGCAGTTGATCGCAAACACCTGGAATCGCTCGCCCGCGATACGCCGCACCCAGCACGCGGTGTTTACCGTCTTTCCATCGGTCGGCATGACGAAGGGATTGCGAAAAGCGGCAAACCGCGTCTCTCCTTCCGGAAAGTTGCTGACCTGTCCGAGCGGCACCCACGAGAGATACCCATTTGCGCGACTATCAGTAACGGAAGAAAAAAGAAAGCGCACAACTGGCACAGCCAGGACTATCGCAGCGAGTCCGTTGAACAGGATTCCCAGTTTCATAAGAAACCCGCGCCGGGAAACGGGAGGTTCAGGGGAGGGGGCCATCACAGGCGCAACTGACATGTTCAGTTCTCCTCGCGCGGCGCATAGTTCGAAGCGGAATATGGCTGCCCAGGATTCTGCACGCGCCGGGATGCCAGCCAGGCAACCACATCCGTGATTTCCGGATCGGTCATGGGCCTACCGGGAACATTTCTTCGCCAGTCGGGCGCGCCCAATTCCGGTCTGCCCGTGATCACGATCGTGCGCAGTCCCTGATCGCTGACCAGCGCCAGGAATGAATCATTCGTAATGGCGCTCCCTTTAGGCGTGCCTCCGCCCTCAGGGCCATGGCAAGATGCGCAATAGGTTCCAAAAACGAGTTTGCCGCGTTCGATATTGCCCGCGGTTTTTGCCGCGTATGAGGGTGGATTGGCTCCGGTGAGAACTCCTTTGCGCCCCCAGCGCGAAAATATTCCCCTCGTAATCACATCAATCTGTGGGTCGGTCAGCATGCCTCCAGAACGCTGGGCAAACGCGGGCATAGAAGTTCCACGAACTCCATTAGCAACAGTTTTACGCAGTTCGTTTTCGTCGATGATGCCGAGGTACACAGGATCGGCAAGTGCGAGTGAGGCTCCTCCCCGTCCGTCCGCGCCGTGGCAGCCGGCACAGTTCTCTGCATAGAGAGTGCCGAAATCCAGAACCTCGTTGGGCGCCAGCGGCTCCGAACCCTTCTGCGGTTGGCCATGTGGAGTGCTGCAAGCCGAGAGCAGAATGAGGGGCAGGACTGCGAATCGAGATAAATATCGGATCCGCTTCATCGGCGCTCCTCCCCGCCTTCACGTGGTGCAATGATTCCGGGAGCTTCGATTCCGGCGCGTAGAGCAAACGACACATTCTCGGCGGTAGGAATGCTCTTCTGGCGCATAACTACCAGGCCGGCCACGATTCCGAAGGCCATTTGCGAGGCCACGAACCAGAACCAATCAATATGGCTCGCGAGCAACGGATTCAGCAGTCCGAGGATGGAGTAAAGCAGACCCGACCACAACACCGGGCCGAGCAATCCCCCAAGGACAATGGGACGGCGCGGGAACATGGGAAGCATCGCGCCGTACAGCAAGCCGACAAGAATAGAGACCAGGCCGTGCAGAACAAAAGCAATCGCGAAAGCATCGGCATGAAAGGAATAGAGCTGTGCAGGCCCGAGCCTGAGGGATTGCCGATACACAACGGCGGCTAGCAGATTTATGGGATACCAGATACTGCCGGCCTTAAAAACGCCGTAAGCACAGGCCAATACCGCCATCGCGACGCTGCCTGCGATGCCTCCTTTAACACCCGCCGAAACCGGATAGGTGTGGACTGGAAGCCAGGCTCGCACTTGATCCGGCACAACTGGAATCCGTTCCACGACCTGCCGATCGGTGGTCAGGCGAATATCTTCTGGAAGCACTTTGACAGTTTCTTCCTGCTGATGCGGAAAGACCGCGCGAAACCATCCGATGCAGCCCGCCAGCGCCAGCACTGCGCCGAGAATGCTGACTGATACGCTGGTCACCAGGCCTGCGAATAGCAAGGCCGCGCCGACAGCCAACATAAAAGGCCAGGCTGTTGGCGCCGGCACCTCGATCATGCGGGGAGTCCCGGGAGTATCGTTCAGTTCCTCTGTTGGCAATAGCGTCGCCATCTCTACTCAGCGTCCGACTACGTAAACTACGGTGAAAACCACAACCCATACGGCATCGACGAAATGCCAGTACATCGAGAGCACTTCGACGCGGCCAGATTGCTTAATCCCCACACGGCCAGCGAACCCAAAGACCGCGACAATCAAGAGCATGATCAGACCCACGGTGACGTGAAAAGCATGCAAACCGACGAGCGAATAGTAAGTCGTTCCAAACAGATTGGTCGAAATCGTCAGTCCGTGTTCATAGATCAATCGGTGCCATTCGTGCGCCGTGCCATAGAGGAACAATCCGCCGAGTGTAATGGTGAGCAGCCATAATCCAAGGAATGCGAATCCAATGCCGCGTGCCAGAAACTTCGCGGCCAAGTGAATAGTCAAGCTGCTGGACAACAGGCAAATTGTGTAGAAGATCGGCGTCTCCAGAACCTCTCGCGGTGTCGGCCCCGTCAAACTTTTTCCCAGGTAGAAGAGATAGGCAACCACGAAGATGGTGAAGATCGCGGATTCGGCGATGATGAGACTGGCCATCGCCACCTTCCCCCGATCCGGAAGTCGCCAGGTTGCCGGGGTTTCGGGAAATGCAGTCGTCACCGCGCTCATTGCTTTGATCCTCTACTCATAGCGACTATCGGGATCTTCAGGATGCTTTCGGTCCCACAAGGGACGGCGGCTGGCGACGGTAGGAACCGTCGCAAAGTTATACGCAGGGGGCGGTGAACTGGTGGACCATTCCAGTGTCCATGCGTCCCACGGGTCGTTACCGGCCTGGGCGCCCTTGAAATAGGAAATTACGAGGTTTGCTACAAAGACGAGAATCGCGACTGCCTGAATGAACGCGCCGATCGAAATGACGAGGTTCAAGGTGTCCCAACCTCGGCCTGGCTCGTAGGTGTAGATCCGGCGTGGCATGCCAAGGAGTCCCGGGATGTGCATAACCGTAAATGTCAGGTGAAACCCAATCAGGAAAAGCCAGAAATGCCATTTGCCCAGCCGTTCACTCAGCATCCGGCCCGTCATTTTCGGGTACCAGTAATAGCACGCACCGAAGACAGCAAACAGAATTCCGCCCACGATCACGTAATGAAAGTGCGCTACGACGAAATAGGACAGGCTCAGCTGCCAATCGAAGGGCACAGCCGCTTGCATAATGCCGGTCAGACCGGCGATTAAGAACTGAAACAGAAAGGCCAGGCAGAACAGCATTGGTACCTTGAACTGAATCCTTCCGCCCCACATCGTGCCAATCCAGTTGAAGATCTTAATTCCGGTGGGAATGCCGACAGCCATGGTCGTGATCGCGAAGAAGCTATTGGCATAGGAGTTCATTCCGACCGTAAACATATGGTGCGCCCAGACACTCATGCTTACGAAGGCGATGCACACGGTTGCGGCCACCATCACCGGATATCCAAAGATAGGTTTACGTGAAAAGACCGGAATGATTTCCGACAAGAAAGCAAAAGCGGGAATGACGAGAACGTAAACCTCCGGGTGGCCGAAGATCCAGAAGAAGTGCATCCAGAGCACGGCCGATCCGCCAGCCTGGGCATCGAAGAAATGGGCTCCCAGGTAACGATCGATGAGCAGCATGATCTGTGCCGCCGTCAGCGGTGAAATCGCCAGTAGAACCATGCCCGACATGACCAGGTAGAGCCATGCCAGCAGCGGCATACGGCCGAGTTTCATGCCCGGGCATCGCATACAGAGAACGGTTGCGATGATATTGATTGCCGTTCCAATGCTTCCAAAGCCGGAAACCAGGAGCGCCACAGTCCAATAGTCTGAGCTATGCCCCAGTGAAAACGCTCGTGCGGTCAAAGGTGCGTACGCCCACCAGCCCACATCCGGTGCATTTCCTGCGCCGTATAGACCGCTTCCCCCAAGAAAACTGAAGTACAGAAGCAGTCCACCCAGGAACGACAGCCAGAAACTGAAAGCATTCAGGCGGGGGAACGCCATGTCGCGTGCGCCAATCATCAGCGGGACCAGATAGTTTCCAAATCCGAACAGGATGGGCATAGCGAAAAAGAAGATCATCGTTGTCCCATGCATGGTGAACATTCGGTTGAAAACTTGTGGCGAAACGAAGTTGTTGTGCGAATGCGTCAGCTGAATGCGAATAATGATGGCTTCGAGTCCACCGAATGCGAGAAACATCAGAGAGGAGAGGATGTAGAGAATTCCCAGCCGCTTGTGATCGACCGTGGTCAGCCACTGATGAAGCTCGTCGACCCAGGGTCTGCCTTCGATCGGGGCGGAAATGGTGATCGCGTCCGAGGACATAGTTATTTACCGGAGCCTTTTAGCGCAGCGTCTCCATGTAACGCACGACCGCATCCAGATCCGCATCGCTCAGCCTCATGGCGGGCATCAGCGAGCCTGGTTTGATTGCACGGGGGTTCTGGATCCAAAGACGGAGATTGTTGTGAGTGTTTTCCGCGGCGCCCGCTGCAATCGTGGCGCGGCTCATCAAATGGGTCAGATCAGGGCCAAAGCGTCCGTCCGCTGAAGTGCCGGCCACGGCATGGCAATTCATGCAGGCATTGCTTTCAAATACCCGCCTGCCGGCGATGGCGCCTGCGTCTTCGATTGCGGGTTTCTGCTGGGCGCGCACCCAGGCGTCAAAATCCGCCGGTCCATCCACCGAGACCCGCAGCAGCATCTTGGCATGCTGTGTTCCGCAGTACTGCGCACACTGGCCAAGAAAGACGCCTGTGCGCTGCGGATCCATCCAAGTTCTGTTGGGGTGGTTGGGAATGAGGTCCGTTTTGCCGGCAAGTTCCGGCACCCAGAAGCTGTGGTCGGTATCGGCCGAAAGCATCTGCAGAAACGTTGGCGTGGGATGACTGGGGTCGCTCACCGGAATGTGCAACTCGTTCGCCGTGACGATCCCGAGCTTGGGATAGCGAAACTCCCACCAGTATTGATGGCCGATCACGGTGACGTCTACCGCGCCCGGCGGTTCTGGAGCATCCTGAATCGCGTGGATGACACGCGCCGTAGCTAGAAACAGAACGACCACAATCAAAATGGGAATGACTGTCCAGGCGAGCTCAATCTGGTTGCTTCCGTACACCTGGGCCGGCTCGCGGCTGGGATCCGTCTTGCGTCCACGAAACTTAACGATCGAGTAGACCAGTAACCCAAAAACGACGGCAAAAATGATTCCGGTAATGACAAGCACAAAGACAGAGAAGTCACTGATTGATTTGGCTGGGCTTGAGGCGGGAGCGAAGATATTGGTGCCGGTCGCAGACGAACCTGTTGACCAGCTTGCCCACCCCGCTGTAGCAGACCACAACAGAAGAAGAACCGTCCCCGCAACCATCCCTAGCTTCGGCGATTGCATGCTTGGCATCAACCTTTCTCTTCTTCTTCCGTTCTCCTCAAATTTCACTGCGGAAGTACCCGCCGCTCTACTCCTGCTCCACAAGGTCAGTTTCCAAAGCCGTCTGCCCCGTTCCCTCTCTTCCGCGTTTGTACTTGCATCTCCGGCCGACTTCGTTCCCGCAACATCCATTTCCTGATGTAAGGTGAACAACGCACCACCATGATGCCCTTCGCTTCACACGCGTTGAGGAAGCGAACGGCTTCCACATCTATGAGGTCCAATTCCTCCAAATCCAAAACTTTTGGTGATTCGCAGAGGTCGATTTCGGCGCTGACCTGATCCAGATGCTCGGACCGAAACTTTCCACTCAATCGAATCCGCGCTCGGGCCCGTTCAATCTTGAGCGTCATGAATTGCGACTCCCAAGTGCAGCCATGGGAATGCAAGACAATGCCCACTCAGAATTAGCTGAAAAGGTGGTACTTAGACGTGCCGACGATGCTCGGTTTTGAGCAAATGCTGTTTAGTGAGCAAATGCACCGGGATTGCCGGCTGGTATACGCTCACGGCATCGGGGCGAAGCCCCATCGGGCGCATGTGAACTTGCTGGGCTTCAGTCGTGTCGAACGTTTTGTGAGCAGCTTGTGAGCAGCGGCGGAAGCTTTCTTTATTTCGATCGGCCGATCTTGGGGGCCGCTCAGCAGTTCAACTCTACCGCCCAATTCGGCGGCAGTGTAGTGCAACACAAAATGCCTTTCACTGCTCCTCGTATGACCAGAGCAGCCCGCCATCGACAACAAGCGTCGTGCCGGTCATGTAATCCGAGTCGGAGGAAGCCAAGAACGCAGCGACGCCAGCCACGTCTCCGGGACTCCCGAGCCGCTTCAGCGGAATATTTTCGAGCAGCGGCTTCAGCTTCGCCGGATCGTTTAGCAGCGCCCTGTTGATCGGCGTTTCAATCGCACCGGGTGCAATGTTGTTGATCGTAATGCCGTATGGCGCCAGCTCGATTGCCAGATCGCGGGTCAGCATTTTCAGCCCGCCCTTGCTCGCGCAGTAGGTTGCGAAATGCGGAAACGGCAACTCTTCGTGTACTGAACTGATATTGATGATCTTCCCCGGCTTCCTCGCGGCCATCCAATGCCGCACCACCGCTTGCGTCGTGAAGAATACCCCTTTAAGGTTCACGTTGAGCACCAGGTCATAGTCCTGCTCCGTCACGTCCCAGAAGTCGGCACGTCGTTCCAGGCCGGCGTTGTTCACCAGGATATCGGCCGTTCCGAAGCGCTCGAGGACCGTAGCAACGAAGTTCTGTATTTGCGCGGTGTCACTGACATCAGCCTGCAACGCCAGCAGTTTGCGTCCGGGCGCCGCTCCGCCAGCATCGCCGGTGATAGCGGTGATGACTTCTTCGGCGCCACTGCGATTACTGCGATAACAGAAAGCGATGTCGGCGCCTTCAGCCGCTAAGCGCAGCACGATGGCACGCCCGATCCCCTGGTCACCGCCGGTGATGATGGCAACCTTGCCTGCCAGTCGGTCAGTTGCGACGGGTCTTGGTAATGTTTGTGTTGCGCTCACTGGTTCCTCCTGGTTCGCGTGCTATGCGGCTCTACGCGGGCCGCCTTTCCAGGTGTCCGCCGATGGCAGCTGCGATTCACGCCGCAGAAGAACGAGACCCCAACCCGTGGCCCGCGATTTCCGCCACCCTACGAGCGGCATCGAGGCCACTGAAGATCCCCACAACTCTGGCGCTGCCATCGGCTGCGACTACCGGCATGATGTCCATGTTGCTGCGGAGAAACTCTGCGAATGCGGCAAGCACGGCGTCGGTTTCCCTGACATTGGGTGGTGCTTGCCGCATGAAATCGCGAACTGGCGTGTCAAAGGGTAAACCTCGGCCCAGCGCGCGGAAAAGCTCCCGGCGGCTGCAGTATCCCTTCAAGATTTCACCTTCTGTCACTGGGAATGCTGCCTCCCCGCCCTGAAATTTCTCCACGGTCTTGGCCAATGGGAGCTCGAGCGGCAAGGTCTGAACGGAACTAGTCATGACGTCGGCAACAGTGAGAGCCCCCAGGGCGGGGTTGCTGGCCACCATGGTTGTGAACCGTCCGTAGGCCCGGCTGGCGAACAACGACTCCTCCAGGTCTTTCTGCAGCGCTCCAAGAGACTCAGCGAGGTCGGTGAAATCCGCGCGGTCGAGAACAACCAAGTCCAATGGCGTTTCCGCTTTGACCGACGCTGGCTGTGTGGGGTGGTCCACGCCTTCAAGAAACGCCATCTCCCCGAAATGGTCTCCCTTAGTCCAGGTGACAAGAGGAGTTCCGGCAGCCTCATCCATGTAAAGCCCGGCACTGCCGGCTTTGACCACAAAAAAGGCCGTGCCCGGGTCACCTTTGCGAAAAACAAAATCGCCTGCGGCATAGTGGACCTGCTTGAATCGCTGCTGTTGCATTACCGGCACTTGCACGATGTTGGGCTTGAAAAACAGACCCCAGGTCCAATCCAAGACCACGTTGAGCTTGCGGCTCAATGTGGGAATCTTCATCAGGTACACGGTTCTCCACAACAACCAGGCGACCAGACCGGAGAATTTCAGCCCATAGACTTCAGCCACTCCGTTATGGTGGCCGATAGTAGCCAATAGCCCTTGCGGGCGGAAGTGGAACGGCCTCGTTGCCCCTCTGCGTTGGACCCGAACCAGGTTGGCGGCCAGTTGCTTCGCTTGGCGCAGTGCAAATTGCGCTGTAGGGGGAGAGATCTGTGCATTCCACGCATTGGGAACCGCCGCACAGTCGCCAAACGCCCACACGTTGCCCGTGCCGGTTACCCGCATGTCGGGCTCGGTCTTCAACCTGCCCCGCTCCAGCGGAAGGCCGATTTTCTTGATGAGGGCGACCGGCGTCGTCCCCACTGCGCAAATGGTTAGGCCCGCTTCTATCCGCTCTCCTGTCCCCAACGTGACATATCGCGCCGTAACCTCTTTCACGTCCGTATTCAGTCTCACGTCGAGGCCATTTTGGCGGACTTTTCGCAAGGCAAACTCCGAAAGAGAATCGTGTTGAAATTCTGGGACAATTCGCGCCCCGCGTTGCACAAGCACCATCCGTGGCTCAATGTGGCGCAAATCCGGATAATAGGACTTGACATTGCGCATCAGGTCGAACAGATGACCCGCCGCTTCCACTCCCGTGAAGCCCCCGCCGACCACCACAATCGTGAGCAGTCGTTGTCTCTCGGCGTCTTCGGGTTCCACTGCTGCCTGCTCAAAACGCGCGATGACTTCGTTGCCCAAAACCATACCGTCGCTCACTGTCCTGAGCGTGTAAGCATGAGCCGCCATGCCGGGAATAATGTCGAGATTTACGTCTGAGCCACAGGCGAGGACCAGGTGAGCGTAGGAGAGCCTCGAACTCTTGCCATCCGGGCGGATGTACTCGACCTCGTTATTCTTCAGATCGACGCTGGTTACGGTGGCCGTTAACCAGTTGGCCCGGGGAGCCACCTGCCGGCCTGGCACTACCACGTCGAGCCCGGAAAGAGAGCGGCCTGCCACCTCCGCAAGCAGCGGAGTAAAGACCATGTGGTTTTCACTGCTGATGACTACCACTTCGACCTCACGCCCAACCCGACGATTGAGGTTCTCCGCCAGAGTCAAGCCTGCGAAACCCCCGCCTACGATGATGACTCTAGCCTCTCCCATAGTCGCAACCTCCTCTACCGCGCTTACGCAACCTTCGGCGCCAGCGGTGTTGGACACACCGCGCGCGCTTACTTCCTTGCCAGTTGCTCTTTGGCAGCACCAACCACATGTTCCGGCTCAAACCCGAACTTCCTTTGTAATTCCTTGAGCGGCGCCGAAGCTCCGAAGGTGTGCATGCCAATCACACGACCAGAGTTGCCAACGTATCGTTCCCAGCCGAAGGTGGACGCCTGCTCCACGGCCACGCGCGCTGTGACATTCGGTGGCAACACGCTTTCCCGGTAGGCTTGGGGTTGGTGTTCGAAAATGTCCCATGAGGGCATCGATACCACGCGTGAACGAATGCCTTCGGCGAGCAGATTCTCGTGGGCCTGCACTGCAAGACTGACCTCGCTGCCCGAAGCGATAATGATCACCTCGGGGTTTCCGCCGGGGCAATCTGCGAGCACATAGGCCCCCAGCGCGACGCCTGATGCGGGCGCATATTTACTGCGATCGAGTGTGGGCAGGGGTTGCCGCGACAGCGCCAGTACCGCGGGCTGATGGCGCAGTTGAATGACATAGCGGTATGCCTCTACTACCTCGTTAGCATCGCCGGGGCGCAAGGTGACCAGCCCCGGAATCGCACGCAAGGATGCAAGCTGCTCGACCGGTTGGTGGGTAGGACCGTCCTCGCCATCACCCATCGCGTCATGGGTGAAGACGAAAAGAGAGGGCAACTCCATGAGCGCGGCTAACCGGATCGCCGGCCGGGCGTAATCGCTGAATATGAAGAAAGTCGCCCCAAAAGCCCGAAGCTTCGATAGCGAGAGTCCGTTGACGATGGCCGCCATCGCGTGCTCGCGAATACCGAAGTGCAGGTTTTTCCCTGCCGGACTGTCGGCTTGAAAGTCCCCCGCGCCAGGGAAGGTAAGGGTGGTCTTGTTCGATGGACCGAGATCCGCGGACCCACCCAGAAACCACGGTATGTTCTGTGCAAGTACGTTTAACACCTTGCTCGAGGCATCCCGGCCCGCAAGTCCTTTCGGGTCGGCCGGAAATACAGGAAGGTTACGATCCCACCCTGCTGGAAGCTCGCGCCGCTGCAGCAGGTCGATTTCTGTGGCCAGGTCAGGGTACTTCGCCCGGTAGGCGTCGAAAAGCTGCAGCCACTGGCGCCGGGTATCGGCGCCGCGGGTGCCAATGCCTGCTGCGAAGTGCTCGTACACTCCTTCGGGAACGAAAAACTTTGCCTGCTCGGGCCACCCGTAGCTGCGTTTGGCCAGCCGGATCTCCTCATCTCCCAGCGGCTCTCCGTGAGCAGCGGCAGTGTCCTGCTTGTGTGGCGCACCGTACCCGATATGGCTGTCCAGAACAATGAATGTCGGACGACCCTTCGTCTTCCGGAAAATGCCGAGGGCGTTTTCAATGCGCTCGAGATCATTGGCATCGCCGACGCGCAGGACGTTCCACCCGTACCCCAGGAATCGTGTCTCCACGTCCTCAGTGAACGCCAGGCGCGTGCTGCCTTCGATCGTGATGTGATTGTTATCGTAGACCCAGCAGAGATTGTCGAGGCCGAGGTGCCCGGCCAGCGATGCAGCTTCTGACGAAACGCCCTCCATCAAGCAGCCATCGCCGCAAACGGCATAAATGTTGTAGTCGAAGATCTCAAAGCCTGGGCGGTTGAAGTGCTGGGCGAGCCACTTCTCTGCGATCGCCATGCCAACGCTTGTGGCTACACCCTGACCGAGGGGACCGGTCGTGGTCTCCACACCGGACACCCAATGGTATTCGGGGTGGCCCGGAGCCTTGCTGTCAAGCTGGCGGAAACGACGGATATCGTCGAGCGTAACCGAAGCCTTGCCCACCGTCTCATAGTTCTCATTGAGAGCCTGGACATCAGTGAGATGGAGAACAGACCACAGCAACATCGACGCATGACCATTTGACAGTACGAAACGATCACGGTTGGGCCAGATCGGATTCTGTGGATCGAAGCGGAGAACGCGATTCCAGATCGTATATACGAGCGGCGCAAGTGCCATGGGCGTGCCGGGATGTCCCGAGTTGGCCTGCTGCACAGCATCCATTGAGAGCGTGCGAATCGTGTTGACGCATAGCTGATCGAGCTGTGCAGGGCTCAAATTGTCAACAATGGCTAGCGCGGTACTCATGACTGCCTCCTTGGCATATGTTCACCGATCTTCAGGTTGCCCCTGCCATAGCAGATTGCATCGCTTCAGCAACTGAGAGCGAGCGACCAGAACCGAATTCCCGGAGAAGCCGGGCGACCAACGCGGTCCACCCGGTCTGGTGGCTGGCACCGCATCCCCGGCCGGTGTCTCCGTGGAAGTATTCATTGAAGAGGATGAGGTCGCGCCAATGCGGGTCGGTGGCAAAGCGCGCCTGCCCGCCGTGGCATGGGCGATAGCCGTGGCGGTCGGGAAGGAAGAGCTGAACCAGGCGCCCGGAAAGCTCGGACGCAGCTTGAGCGAGATTCATTCGGATGCCGGAGCCGGCAGGGACTTCCACAGTAAGACTGTCACCATAAAAATGGTGGTACCGTTGAAGGGCTTCGACCAGCAGATAGTTGACTGGAAACCACACCGGGCCGCGCCAATTCGAGTTGCCACCAAAAATAGAAGTGGTGGATTCTCCCGGAGTGTAATCAACGCGGAGCTCGGCGTTGGCAGTGTGCATGATCAAGGGATGCTCGCGATGAACCGCCGAAAGAGACCTGATTCCATAAGGCGACAGGAATTCGTGCTCGTCGAAGACGTATTGCAGCACGCGTTCCAGCCGTTGGCGCGACGGAATGGCGAGCAATCTGCGCCCCCGGCCGTGGTCTTCTCCAGGTGTCGCATAGGCGATCTGGTCTCCGAGATCGGGCCGGTTCTTGAGGAACCAGTTCAGGCGCTGCTTGAAGCCGCTCAACTGGTCGATGACTCTGTCGTCCAGAACCGCAACGGCGAAAAGCGGAACCAGACCGACCATGGAACGGGCCCGAATTCGCAGCCCCTGGCCGCCAATGTCGAGGCCGTCGTAGTAGAAGCCATCCGCTGCGTCCCACAGCCCGGTCCCGCGAAAATTGTTTGTAGCATCAGCGATGGCGACAAAGTGTTCGAAGAACTTGGAAGCAATGTCCTCGTACGCTGGATTGTGAAGTGCCAATTCGAGCGACATGGCGAGCATGGTGAGGCAGTAGAAGGCCATCCATGCGGTGCCGTCGGCCTGGGCATAAGTGACACCTGGCGGTAGAGCCGCGGAGCGGTCAAAGATGCCGATGTTATCCAGCCCGAGAAAGCCACCGGAGAAAAGACTCTTTCCTGTATGGTCTTCACAGTTGACCCACCAGGTGAAGTTAAGCAGGAGCTTCTGTAGAGCGCGCTCAAGAAAGAGATGATCGCGTTGCTGGCCAGAGCCAGTCATCTTATAAATCCGCCAGCAGGCCCACGCGTGGACTGGTGGATTGACATCGTCAAACGCGTACTCGTAGGCAGGAAGTTGCCCGTTTGGATGCATGTACCACTCGCGCAGGAACAAGATCGCCTGTTGCTTGGCCAGTTCAAGATCTATCTCCGCCAGGGTCACCAGATGAAAGGCCAGGTCCCACGCAGCAAACCAAGGGAATTCCCACTTATCCGGAACCGAAAGGACATCGCGACAGTGCAGGTGCTGCCATCGACTGTTTCGACGTTGGCTGGGTTCGGCAGGAGGCGCCGGTTGCTTGGGGTCGCCGGCCAGCCAGTCAGAAATAACATATTCGTAGAACTGCTTGGACCACAACAGGCCGGCATAAGCCTGGCGAGCGACGCGCGCACTCTCGCCAGCGCTGGTGTTGACAAGCTTGGCAGCGTAGAACTCGTCGGCCTCACGAATACGAAGATCGAACATCTCATCGAAAGGCTGGCCTAAAGGCTGCATCGGCCCTTGGTCTGCGAAGTAGAGGCGCAGATCGACACGGAACTCGGCGCCCGGGGGGACCTCGCCGTGGTAGTGAACAGCAGCTTTCGTACCCCAGCCTTCGTGGTTCACGAGTTCGTGGTGCCCTCGGATGACATATTCGTGGAATGCATCCTTCACAAATGGAGTGGGATTCGGGGCGCCAAAAAGCCTGGCGAGATTGGTTTCGTTATCCGTAAAAAGGAGGACTGGATCATGGCCCGAAAAACCCGGGCCGGCGACCAGTAACATGCGCCCGAGCGACGCGTGCTCAGCTTCGAGAGTGTTGAGGCTCAGGCAGCGAAGGCGGGGTTGGCCTTGGAAATCCTCACCCGCACGACCCCATGACCACACGTTGCGGAACCATAGAGTGGGTAGCAGGTGAAGGACGGCTGGCTCAGGTCCGCGATTGCAGGCAGTAATGCGGATGAGAGTATCGTCTGGTCCGCCTTTGGCATATTCGACGAAAACATCGAAATAGCGGTTTTCATCGAAGATGCCGGTATCCAGTAGCTCGAACTCCGGATCCTGGGAACCGCGGTTATGGTTCTCCGCGACCAATCGGGCGTAAGGAAACTCGGCCTGCGGATATTTATAAAGCGCCTTCTGGTACGAGTGGGTAGGAGTTCCATCAAGGTAGAAATAACATTCCTTGACATCCTCACCGTGGTTACCCTCGCTGTTAGTCAGGCCGAACAGGCGTTCCTTGAGGATGGGATCCTTGCCATTCCAAAGAGCGACGGCGAAACAGAGGCGGCACTCGCGGTCGCACCATCCTAAGAGCCCATCTTCGCCCCAGCGGTAAGCGCGGCTGCGCGCGTGCTCGTGAGGAAAATAGTTCCAGGAGTCACCGTTAGCGGAGTAATCTTCGCGCACCGTGCCCCACTGGCGTTCCGGAAGATACGGTCCCCACCGCTTCCAGTTCTTCTCACGACGACTATCCTCGGCCAGGCGGATTGACTCGGCGAGGCCGTCTCCCGGCTGTGCTTCGTACCATTTCGTCGATGCGCCCCTACCCATTACCGTCATTTTTCAATTACCGCACAATGCCGGGGCCGCTATCACCCTGGCCTCTCCTCCGACACGCCGATGGTCCTCGCTCCAGTTCAGCGCATTCCACTCAAGCCACTTCCGCCGTCGAATCCATATCCCGTTGCCCGGCTGCCGCGCGATCCGCCAATACCAGCGCGTTATCCGCGCGAACCCTGCCGGCCGGAATCTGAGCATCGCCGGCACGTAATCGGGGAAGCATCCCCGCCTTTTCGCTTCCGGTCACGAGCCACAGCACCCGGCGGGAGCGATTGAGAATTGGATAGGTCAGCGTCATGCGCCGCCTCCCTTGGTAGATTCCAGTGAGCGCGACATCTGCATCATTGACCTCCAGCACCGGGTCTCCAGGTACTAGCGAAGCCGTATGGCCGTCGGGCCCGAGTCCTAAGTGAACGAGGTCAAGCACGGGTGGCGATCCGGCGAGCGTCTTTAAGGTCAGCGCATATTCCGCACATGCCGCCTCCAGGTTTGCGGATTCAACCGGCATTGCGTGGATCTGCTCCGCGCGCAAAGGCGCATGCTCGAGAAGGCTCTCACGTAAGTGCGTGAGATTTCTGTCCGCGTCTCCCGCAGGTGCGACTCTCTCATCCACCTGCACCACCTGCACCGCGTCCCAGGGCACGTCTTCACCCGCGAGAGCACGCAGCATCTGCCATGGCGTGTGCCCGCCACTGACGGCCATGACAAAAGTGCCGCGAGCAGCGACCGCAGCTCTCGCCTCCGCCGCCACGAGTGCAGCAGCTTTCTGGGCAACCGCGTCAGCATTGCTATAGACATCAATTTTCATAAAGACTCCCCTCGGCACTGTGGACTCCAAAGCTAATCGCCTTGTTTCTTACGCTGCCTTGCTTACCGCGGACGCTTCATGGCTGGTTGGATTGCTCCAGCCTCCCATCGGTGTCACTCGTTCAACCTCACGCGTGTCCCCAGGTGTTCGTCTGATCGAAAGTGTCCGCACATTCGCGACAGAGGCTTGCAATCTCAAGGCTGCTCACGCAACGCTTCCAGCGACATCAGGGCTGACCGGTTGACCATGGAACAGCCGCAAGCGCGAGGTGACAACCTGCTTCACAGAATCTACGACCGGCCGCAAAATCCTGTAGGGTACAACTTCGTTGGGGTCTCGGGCCAGGCTCTCTTGCAGTGATTCCCTCCACGCAACCCGCAGTTCGGTATTGATGTGGATGATGTTGATTCCCGCCCTGATTGCCCTGCGGAAGTCTTCATCATCAGTTCCCGACCCGCCGTGTAGGGTGAGAAAGACGCCGGCGGCCTGCTTGATTTGCGCAATTCTTTCGATATTCAGGCGCTTCTTCGTTTTTCCCTGCACCATACTCTTAAGCATGCCGTGCATGTTGCCAACTGCCGGAGCAAGGACGTCAATTCCGGTGGCCGCGACGAATTGCCGCGCCTCTTCCGGCGTGCTGAGCGTTCTGTCGCCCTGAGCGGTTTCGTGGATTTCGGAGCCGGTGCCAATGTTGCCGATCTCTCCTTCAGCTACGATTGCGGGGTTGATGCCCTTGATCGCTTCAACCGCTTCCTTCGTGCGGGCCACATTCTGATCGAAGGGCAAAGCGGAAAAATCTATCACTACGGCATCAAACCCAGCATTTGCAGCGTCCACTGCCTTTGCGAGTGAATGCGTATGGTCCGCGTTCAAAAAAATTGGAAAGTCGGATTCCTCGCGTTCGCTTTTCACCAGAGCGGCAAGCTGGCGCGCACCAAAGAACTCACGCTCTCCTTCGGAGGCGCCGACGAGTATCGGAAGTTTGGTCTCAGCTCCGGCTGCGATCACCGCTTTCAGCAACACCTGGTCGGCAACATTGAAATGGCCGAGGGCAGCGCCTTCCGTTTCCAACCGTGTCAAGATATCGCGTAGCGGAGCCGTGCTCGTGTTTTTGAGAGTCCCAATTGTCGTCATTGCTACTCCTTAAGTTTGCGGTAACGCCGGATTAGAGTATTGGTTGAGCTGTCGTGATTCAGCACAGGCTCGGCCGGATTCTCGAGTTCTGGAATGATGCGCTGGGCGAGAACTTTGCCGAGCTCAACCCCCCACTGATCGAATGAGTCAATGTTCCAAAGGACACCTTGCGTGAACACGGAGTGCTCGTAAAGGGCCACCAGTTTGCCCAGTGTTTCTGGAGTAAGGGTCTCGGCCAGAATCGTGTTCGAGGGACGGTTACCTTCGAAGACTCGGTGCGGAACCAGCCAGTCCGGCGTGCCTTCCGCCTTCACCTGCTCGGGTGTCTTACCGAAGGCCAGCGCTTCGGTCTGTGCAAAAACATTGGCCAGCAGCATGTCATGATGCCGGCCAAGCGGATTCAACGGCTTGGCAAATGCGACAAAATCACAAGGGATGAGCCGCGTCCCTTGATGGATCAACTGGTAAAACGAGTGCTGTCCGTTCGTGCCTGGCTCACCCCAGTAGATAGGACCAGTGTCGCGGGCGACAGCTTCTCCATCGAGTGTGACGTGTTTTCCGTTGCTCTCCATCGTCAACTGTTGGAGATAGGCCGGGAATCGCTTCAGGTACTGCTCATAGGGCAAAACAGCGACCGTTTGTGCGCCAAAAAAGTCGTTGTACCAAACGGAGAGCAGGCCCATGATCACCGGCAGGTTTGCTGCGAAGGGAGCCCCGCGAAAATGTTCGTCCATCTGGTGAAAGCCATCCAGCATGGCGCGGAAGTTATCCGCGCCGATCGCGACCATAGTGGAAAGTCCGATCGCCGAATCCATCGAATAGCGTCCACCAACCCAATCCCAGAATCCGAACATGTTGGCGGTGTCGATCCCGAACTTCGCTACTTCCGCCGCGTTTGTTGACACCGCGACAAAGTGCTTTGCAACCGACCGTTCATCGCCCGCCAGACCGGCGAGTGACCACGCGCGGGCGCTGTGGGCGTTCGTCATGGTCTCGAGTGTCGTAAAGGTTTTTGAAGAGACAATAAACAGCGTCTCCGCCGGATCGAGGTCGCGCACCGCTTCCGCGAAGTCCGTGCCATCGATATTGGAAACAAACCGGAAGGTCATATCGCGCTGGCTATAGTGCCTGAGTGCTTCATAGGCCATGACGGGGCCGAGATCGGAGCCGCCAATGCCAATATTCACGACGTTACGAATGCGCTTACCGGTATGACCTTTCCACGCGCCGCTTCGCACGCGGTTCGAGAAATCGGCCATCTTCTCGAGCACCGCATGCACGTCAGGGACGACGTTCTTTCCGTCGACGAGAATAGTAGCGTCCTTCGGCGCACGAAGGGCCACGTGCAAAACCGCGCGCTTCTCCGTGATGTTGATCTTTTCCCCGCTGAACATGGCGTCGATCCGTGCTCGCAAATCCGATTCCTCGGCGAGCTGAACAAGAAGCTTGAGGGTTTCGTCGGTGACGCGATTTTTGGAATAATCGAGATACAAGCCCACGGCCTCGATCGCCATGCGCTGACCACGCTTGGGATCGTCCGCAAACAATTGCCGCAGGTGTAGCTTCGAGGCACTGTTGTAGTGCGACGCGAGCGCGCTCCATGCCGAGCGCTTGAACGCCGGCCTTGTCGGGGTTTGAGCGTGTGATGCCATCGTTATGCTCCTTTTGTCTCTGTGTCTCCTGTTTCCAGGTAGTGCTTCCCCGCGTTAACCGGCGGCTTTCAACGTGGTGCCTGGGCCAAGCGAGGCGCTCTTAGAAGAAATCACAGCCATGAGATCATTCCAGGACCTGTCAAACGATTCGGCTCCTTCGCTTTGAAGCTGCGCACCCAAAGCATCAACGTCGACGCCCGCCTTGGCGAACTGAGCCAGCACCTCTTCGCAGTTTCCGCCGTCGGTCGGGAGCAACTCGCCTAATTCAGTGTGAGTGGCCAGAGCTTTCAACGTGGCTTCTGGCATAGTGTTCACAGTGAATGGGGCAGCCAGGGCCTTGACGTAGAGAATGTCGGAGGCTTTGGGATCTTTGGTTCCCGTGCTCGCCCACAGCAGACGTTGCGGACGACCGCCGAGATTGTAAACCCGCTGCCAGCGCGCCGAACCAAGAAGCGCACTGGCCGCCTTGTATGTGCGTTTAGCGATGGCGATGCCAAGCTGGTTGCGCAGGTTCTCCGGCACCTTGCTGGCAACAGCGGCGTCCCAGCGGCTGACAAACACGGATGCCACAGAACCTACAAGAGGATTGAGGCCGGCATCAACGCGCCGTTCAACCCCGCGCAAGAATGCCTCTGCCGCCGCGAGATAGTGTTCGCGAGAGAACAAGAGAGTAACGTTGATGGGAATGCCGGCAAAAATTGCTTCTTCGATCGCGGGAAGGCCCTGCTTGGTGCCCGGAATCTTGATTAACAAATTGGGACGATTTGCGCGGGCAAACAACTCCTTGGCTGCAGCCAGAGTGCTGGCCGTGTCGTAGGCAAGCAGCGGGGACACTTCCAGCGAGACCCACCCGTCCACCCCGTTCGTCTTTTCATGAATTGGTCGAAACAGGTCTGCGGCGCGGGTGAGGTCCTCCATGGCCAACTCGAAGAAGAGCGCTTCAACCGATGTGCCTTTCTTTAACTTCGTAATAATCGCCGAATCATATGTCGCACTGTTTTTGATCGCATGGTCGAAGATTGTGGGATTTGAGGTGAGTCCGGTGATAGAGAGCTCGTCGATATATCGTTTGACGGTACCGCTGTCCAGCAGCTCGCGAGTGATGTTGTCGAGCCAGAGACTCTGACCCTCGTCGTGAAGAAGTTGTGTTGCTTTCATCCTGTCACCTCGTTGTTTGCAAACTGGTTGCGCTCGCGTGCGCGGGCGAGTCTCCTAGCGTTTGACCTGAGCACAATCCGGGTGTCGTTCCACAGCCGGAACAGCGAATGCGCGAGATGCTGTTGCAGCGTCATGAAAGTGCGGCCCCCGGCGCACCAATGGGATGCAAAACAATGCCCACTCAGAATTAGCTGAAAAAGTGGAACTTAGAGGTGCCGGCGATGCTCGGTTTTGAGCAAATGCTGTTTAGTGAGCAATCCCGGGCGACGGCAAATCTGCTGTTCAAAGCGTCAAGGAGACAACTGAATAAAACTCTTCAAAACTAATTCGTTCCGTTCAACGGTCATTGTTGTCCTCTACTACCACACCGTCGGACCAGCGGATTGCGGCGCTTGCCATCTCAGCCATGTTTTGTCGCAGCCGCTGCGATTCCGCTGGGAATAGAAATTTCAACCTCGGTACCCGCCTCTCGCCTGCTATATATTCGAACTTCCGCACCGATCCCTTTGGCCCGCTCGCGCATCCCTACCAGGCCCCAATGAGACGCTCGCCCCGACCGCACGATCTGCGGGGCGATCCCGCAGCCATTGTCCCGTATCACAACACGCAAATGATTCCGCAAGTACGCTACTTCAGCCTCGATTTTAGTGGCGTTTGAATGGCGAAGAGCGTTCATGAGAGCCTCTCGGCCGATTAAGTAGAATTGGTGTTGGATTTCCGGTTCCAGGGCTCTTGTCTGCCCTGTAACAAGTATTCGGGCCTGGACGCCGCTGGCTGGTGCGATCTCTCTCAACACATCCGAGAATTCCTGTTCCAGGCTGCCGGAGGTCACCCCCGAAGCGCAGAGACCTTGAAGTACAGCGCGACCTTCCTCGATGGCGCGCTGCATCAGCTGGACTGCGCGGCTAAGCGACGCCCTGGCCGGCGAATCGTCAGCCATGTGTTGCAACGTGACCCCCACAACAAGGGAGGCACCGAGAAAGCCCTGAAGCAGGGTATCGTGCAGCTCGCCCGCGATGCGCATGCGCTCAAAACGCTGTTCTTCGCGAATATCCAGTTCTCGCCGGCGTTGCTTTCCGTCAAGCCGATGGACCCATCCTTGGATTAGTCCTGTCGCACGCGAGTTGCCGGCGGGTTCGTTGAGTCTCGTGTTCGCGATCTGCACACGGATGGCTGTGGTGGATGGGTTCATGAGAACCTCCAGTCGAACTGAAGATGAATTTCGGGAGCCCCGCCGCTCTATTCCTGCTCGCAATCTTCACTGTCTAAAGCCGCCTGCCCTCTTCCGCTTGTGTGGGCGTTCTCTGACCGACTTGGTTCCCGCAACATCCATTGCCGGATGTAAGGTGAACAGTGCAACACGGAAATGCCTCTCGCTTCACACGCACTGAGAAAACGAACAGCTTCGACGTCAATGAGGTCTACTTCCTCCAAATCCAAAACTGCTGGTGATTCGCAAAGCTTGATTTCGGCTTTGACCTGATCCAGGTGCCTGGACCGAAACTCCCCACTCAGCCGAATCCGCGCTCGAGCCCGTTCAATCCTTAGCGTCATGAAAATCACGGCTCCCAAGTGCACCTTTGGGAAGGCAAGGCAATGTCCATTCAGACTCAGCTGAAAAGGCAGGACTTGGAAGCGTCAGCAATGCTCGGTTTTGAGCAAATGCTGTGTGGTGAGCAAACGCGCTGGGATTGCGAGAGGCAGGAATCAGGGCGACGGTTGACGTTTGAACTGATATTTGTCGATTCCCAAGCGTTTGATTTTCGCGTCCAGGGTTGGTCTTGGGAGACCCAATTTGATTGCCGCACCATCTCGTCCGGAGACACGGCCGCCACTTTCCGCTAAGGCGGCCTCGATCATTTCCTTTTCCTGCCGTTGTAGCGCGTTAGTAAGTGCCACTGGCGGACCAGCGAATTGTGGCGCTTGCCGATTGAGCCATGTTTCATCCACGCAAAAAATGTCACCTTCGCTCAGAATCACAGCTCTCTCAATCACGTTTTGTAATTCACGCACGTTGCCCGGCCATGGGTAGGCTTCGAACAGTTCGATCGTTCGTTTGTCGATGGTTCTGAACTTTTTTCCAGTCTTTTTTCCAAAGCGACCGATAAAGTAGTCCACCAGCACAGAAATGTCATCCGCGCGTTCCCGCAGCGAAGGCATCCGAATAGGCACAACCCTCAGTCTGTAGAGCAGGTCCTGGCGAAACTTTCCTTCGGCGACGAGGGTGTCCAGATCGTGATGCGTCGCGGCTAGCACTCGCACGTCCACGGGTATAGCCCTGTTGCTGCCCACGCGTTCAATCTCGCGTTCCTGCAACGCCCGTAACAATGCGATCTGGATTTCCGGAGGCAAGTCTCCCACTTCATCCAGAAAAATCGTCCCGCCATTTGCCGATTCAAACCGGCCCAGCCGCCGTTGGGTCGCGCCGGTGAACGCGCCCTTCTCGTGGCCGAAGAGTTCGGAAGCGATCAACGAGGGTGGAATTGCCGCACAATTCACGCCAATGAACGCCCGATCGGAGCGATGGGAGCGCTTGTGAATCGCGCGTGCGACCAGTTCCTTTCCGGTGCCGGTCTCGCCCAGGATCAAGACTGTGGAATCGGAAGGCGCCACTTTGGCAATTTGCCGCAGCACCTTGCGCAGTGCTTCCGAAGATCCGACGATATCCTCGAACATCGAATCGCGATCGATCTGCTCGCGCAACGCCAGATTTTCGTTCCGTGTCCTTTCTTCGGCCTGCTTGCGCTCTTCAATGTCGGTCGAGGCGATATACCAACGAGTAATCCGTCCCTGTTCGTCGCGCAATGGGTTGAAACGGGATAAGAACCAGCGGTAAGTTCCATCCGCTTTGCGAAGTCGCAACTCCAACTCGTCAGTAACGCCATGAGAGAGAATTCGATCAACCACACCGTCGAACCGCTCCCTGTCGTCAGGATGGAGGTACTGACTGCGATCAGAACACTGCCGCCACTCTTGGAGAGTGAGGCCTAGATAATCGAGCAGGATACGATTGGCGTACAGGCCTTCGCGAGCCCAGGATCCGAATACAGCGACCTGCTGAGGCGTAAGGTCTAAGACCTGTCTTAGCTCCGCTTCACGGTGCCGCAGTTCCTCTTCTGCTCGTTTGATTGAGGTAACGTCTGTCCCCGCTCCTACAAACTCGCGGTTGCCTGACGTATCCTCTATTGCCTGAGCTATCGCGTAGACGTGCTTGATTCTCCCATCAGGCAGCAGCAAGCGATAGCCGTGCTCGAAATGTGTCGCTCCGCCCGAGGCATCCTCGATCACCTTGTGAAAAGCGGCCCGGTCCTCCGGGTGGACGCGTTGTGCTACTGAATCGATGGTTGGCTTGACCGCGCGGTCGTACTCGAAGATGCGATAGGTCTCGTCTGACCAGACAATCTCTCCGCTCTCAGGTTTCCACCCGAAGCTGCCGGTATGACTCAGTCTCTGAGCTTCAACTAAATAGGCTTCACGGCGCTGTAACTCCTGAGTCAATTCCTCTTGCTCGGTCACATCCATGGCAGTGCCAAGAAACCTTTTGAGAACCCCGTTGTCGAGGACTGGAATGCCAACGCATCGAATAATGCGAACCGCCCCGTCCGGTCGAATGATCCGCTTCTTTACATCGCAACCGCAGCTCTGCTCATGCATCCTCTTTATAGTCTCGACCATAAAGTCGCGGTCTTGGGGGTGAACGGTGGCCAGATACTGCTCGACCGTAGGGGCTCCCTTTTGCGCGTCGAGTCCATACATTTGAAACAGCTCCCGAGACCAATGTTCAAAAAAACCTGAGAGGTTCAGAGCCCAGCTGCCCGTATGACCGAGGCGCTGCCCTTCAGCGAGATAAAGCTCGCTTCTTTGCAGGGCGTCCTCCGCATGTTTGCGCTCGATGCTTTGTGCGATGCCGTCGGCGATGAAGGAAAGAGTGTCAATGGTGACCCGGTTGAGCGCTTTTCGGGAGAACATTCCCATAACACCCACGACCCGGTCCTCGACAACCAGAGGGTAACCCGCAAAGGACGTCATCTTTTGAGTCCTCGCCCACTCATGATTATCGACACGCGGATCATTTTGCACATCATTGGTCACATGCGGTTGTCTGGATTGAGCAATGGATCCGATTTTGAACTTCCCAAACGGTATCCGGCCGTAACGACCATCCAGCCGGGTGTAGATTCCCGCACTGGCTTGCAACTCCAATTCCCGGCCATTGCCATTCAGAGTCCAAATGCGAACAAAAGCTGCATCCAGATGCCGAACCAACGCCCTGGCGCACAAATCCAAAATCACTTTCAAATTGTCCTTGCGTGCCAAAGCCATACCGATCTCTGCACGGACTGCGGCCAGACGCGCTCGCTCGGACATCGCCGCCCGCAGTTCCTCCTCGGCGCGCTTGCGATCATCGATATCCGTGCTGGTACCGTACCACCGGATGATCATGCCGGCTTCATCCCGGAATGGCTCGGCGCGAATGAGAAACCATCGGTAGACTCCATCATGCCGGCGAAGACGTGCCTCGATCTCCCCTGGCTCTCCGGAAACCAGCATCCCTTTCCATTTTTCCATCAAGGGCGGCAAGTCCTCGGGATAAAACGCGATTTGCCAACCCCAACCATGCGACTCTTCAGGGGAGAGACCGGTATACTCATGCCAGTTCTTGTTGAGGAACTCGTTCGTACCATCCGGCAGATTGGACCAGGCCAGCGTGGGGATGGTATCGATCACCCGCCGCAAATTCTCTTCCGCCTGTTTGCGCTCAGTGATCTCGGTGGCTGCGCAATACCAACGCACGGCTTTTCTGCTTTCATCGAGCAACGGGTTGTAGCGGATCAGGAACCAGCGATATTTGCCATCCTTCCCAAGAACGCGCTGCTCATTTTCGAAGGGAGCCGTGCCGCAAAGGGCTTTCTGCCGCTCTTCTCCGAGCCGCTCCACATCTTCAGGATGGAACGCGCGCTCGCGAAAATTGCCAGCCCGCACTTGATCGAGTGATAGCCCCGTGTACTCAAGCACCTGCTGATTGGCAAAGATAGCTGTCCCGCTGGAGTCCAACACGACGATGTGTTGCGGTATCAGATCTACGATCTGCCGCAGCTCCTCTTCGTCCAGATCCGGCCGGAGCTTGGGCTCACGAGGCTTGAGATCATTGATGTTGGTTGCTGTTACCGCCTCGTCCGGGGCGACATCAGAGCGGGCAAAGGCGGAGTCTCGGCGGTGGTGCTCTTCTTGATGTGGGTGAGCACAACGTCTGTCCGGCAGCATTCGTGCCTCCCAGATGGCCCCGGTTGAGCCTCTGTGCCTCGGTGTTCCCGCGCCATACTAAAGGGCCGATATTAAAGGGCCGATCCGGACAGAGACGACGGTTGCGCTTGGTGTTCGGAAACCTGGGAACTTCTGCGAAAGTCGCAATTCTACAAGTGCCGGCATTCTAATTGGGGAGTGTTCAGATTTGAATACACAAAAGCCTGTATTTTCGCGGCACGGAAATCCGCTTACGCAGCGTCAAGCCTTCTTCCTTGTACAGGCGATACACCAGCTTCTTTCCCACCTTCCAGCGTTCGCGCTTCAGCAGCACTCGGATCTTCCGGTAGCCATAGCGAACCCGCACTTGAGCGATTTCTCGAATCCTTAGCCGCAATGCTGTCCTCGGCTCCAGCCGACTCTCATAGCGGAAGGTGGACACCGCAACTCGCGCCACACCACAAGCACGCCGCTCGCTGACCCGGTAGGTGTCATGCAGATAGCTCACCACCGGGCGGCGCTGCGAGGGCGTCACAGCTTTTTTGCGAGCACATCCTGCAGCATGGTCTTGTCCAGGCTCAGCTCGGCTACCAACCGTTTCAGCCGCCCATTCTCTTCCTGCAGCTGTTTCAACTGGCGAACCTGGTCGGTTTCCAGTCCCTTGTACTGCTTCTTCCAGCGATACAGTGTTTGCTCGGTGATCCCCACCTGGCGGATCAGTTCTGCCACCGGCACTCCCATCTCCGCCTGCTTCAGCACCGCTACGATCTGCTCCACAGAAAAGCGTTTCCTTCGCACGGCAAATCCCCCTTTGTTGGGTACTAGATTGTGCCGGAAACTAACCTTCTCTGTGTGTCAGAAATCGGGGAGCCGCTCAA
>DASPRM010000153.1 GCA_035624455.1 Terriglobales bacterium | reverse complement strand
GGATCGTGCCTCCTACTACCCTGGTGTCAGTGAAGGCCAACTTTTAGACAAGATGCAAGTCAAATCACAACGCGGCTTCTCGTTGCTCGAGCTGATGGCAGCGGTTGCGGTGCTGCTGGTGATTTCCGCGGCGGCGTTCAGTTTGCTGAACTATTTTCAGAAGAACTACACCTCAAACCAGTTGAGTGCTGACATGCATTCCGGCGTGCGGGGAGCGATTGAGCTAATCTCCCAGGAACTGACGCAGGCCGGTCTCATCAATTCCTCAGGAGTTGCCAACACTTCGCTGACCAGTTCCGTCGTCAGCAGTGGGAATTCCCAGAATGTTGCGGTCGGTAATGCCGGTTTGTTTTATGCCGGCGAGAGAGTAAGTGTGGACACCGGCGTTAATGCCGAAGTCGTGCAAGTCATTAATGTCGACAGCACGGGCAATAAAATTACCGGCATCTTCACACAGAACCACACGACTGGCGCTCCGGTCTACGCGACTGGCGTGATTGGAAACGGAGTAACCGTTTCGCCGGGCACTCTGGATATTTTGGGTGATGTGAATGCCGACGGCAGCTTGTATCTCGTGGAGTATGTCTGCGATCCTGCAACCGGGACACTGAGCCGCTCTGCGACGCCGGTTAGCCAGGCGAACAAGAATCCGGGGCAAGCGCTTGTGACCTCGGTTAAAGGATGTTCATTCTCGGCGTCTACTGCCGCTGTGAATGGCGTAAGCTACGTGACGGACGTAGCTCTCACTCTTACCGTGCAAACCGCCCAGATCGATCCCCAGACAGGGATGCACGGAGTCATGATGAGCACTTTTGATCTCTCGCCTCGCAATATCACCGCTGCCATGGCGCTGGCGCAAGCTGGGCAGACGGTCCGCTTGCAGCCGGCACCCTCACCGCTGCCGCAGTAGCTAAAGGGTTGCCCAAGTCCCTTTTAGTTCAGCCTGCCGTAGGGCAACGGTGATTCGTCCTCTACGGAACGGCCACCCGTTTTATGAGTTCTTGAATGCTTCGGCAGGACCGCGACCATTACGATCTTTGAGAATTGAGTAGCGCTGCACATCGCAGCAGGCTCTTGGACCGAAATCGGCTGGCGGAGAAGTGCAATCCGCCAGCCGACACGGCAGTGACAGCGCATTGTTACTGCATGGCCCTTGGACCCTGTGGCCCTGGTCGGTCTAGAGGCCTCCCTGGCGCAGCCGGCTGAGCGTATCCACCGACTTGCTTGTCCGGCCATACACCCAACGGGCTACCAGAATGCCGAGCGCGATATAAAGCGAGCGCCACATCGGTGCTCTCCCGATTGAGATTGCGAGGGTTACCTCGCTTGGCCCCGGCGTTCGGAGGGAGCGGGCACCACCGTCCAATTCCTCTATGACCTTCCGTGTGCAATCTAGGACGGGTGCACGGCGGAGTAAACATGGCTTTGGTAATCGGGCGGGCAATCGCAAGAGCTATGGAAGGTTACCGTCGTGCGGGAAGCGTGGCTGCTTGGCTAGATCCCATCATGTGACCCTAAGCGAGGACGAGGAACAACCACCCCGGTCCGAGTCGAGGGGCCAGGTGTTTTGCGAAAGCCAGCGCTCACGAGGTTCTTCGGATCTCTTCGACGGAAACAATCCGGAGCCGCTCGGGAGGATCCTCCACGGCCTGCGCCAGCGCCATCTGATCGTGACCAGCCCGAGACGGCGAGCGGCATCACGCGTGCCGGGCAATTCTCTAAAAGCCAGTATGCGGGCTTCAGCACCACAGGCCAGCGGTGGCCCTCCCCGAGAACATACCAGGGGCGCAGAATGGTGGCTCGCAGGCCGCTGTCGCGAATAATCTGTTCGCACTGCTGCCGTACTTCAATGTAGGCCTTCATTACCGGGGCGGGATGCGCCACGCTGACATAGACAAGATGGCCAATACCGGCTTTCACTGCTGAGGGCACTGCCTCTTCAACCGATTTCAGATCAATGGCCCGAAAATCGGCGGCTTTAGACGGACCAGGGTGAGGCACGCCCACCAGATGGACCCAGGTATCGGCGGGCGCGATTCGATCGGCATAGGTTTCGCGGCGGAGTGGATCGCCCATCACCGTCTGGCATTGCGATGACAGCTTGTGCTCGGAACCAGGCCGCACCAGCGCGCGCACGTCATGGCCGCGGTTCATCATGACGGGGATTAGGCGCCGGCCCATGTATCCTGGGGCGCCTGCTACGAGCACGGAGTGGGTTACGTCGGGCATTCATCTCCACCAACAACTATTACGTGCGCCCGGGCAGAATGGATGGCGAAGATTTCTTTTTCCAGCGGAGGGTAACATGTTCCGTGTTTGGCCTTATTAATCTGAAGGCTATCTCATACGGCCTTGAAAGGGCGCGGCTTCACGCACACACTTTTAGCCCCTGAGGGAAACAGACGCTTCCATGAGATAGCTTGATAACTTCTAGGGCAGGAAAGGAGGCTCTAGCAGGTGGACGGCACTCACGCACCGCCAATCGTGCTCAGCATCGCCGGATACGATCCCTCGTCAGGAGCAGGGATCACGGCGGACATCAAGACTGCTGCCTCCCACGGATGCTATGCGGTTACGTGCATCACTGCGCTGACGGTGCAATCGACGCAGGGAGTGAAGTCGGTGGTGACGCTCAATCCGGAGCTGGTCAAGGCGACGCTCGAGGAATTGGCGGCTGACGTGGACCTTGCCGCCGTCCGCATCGGCATGCTCGGGTCGGGCCCGGTGGCCACAGCGGTTGCGGATTTCCTCGAAAGCGCGGTGCCTAAACACGTGGTTCTGGATCCAGTTCTGAGCTCGAGTTCAGGAGTGGAGTTGCTCGATCAGCAAGGCGTTACGGTTCTGCGAGAGCGCTTGCTGCGCCTCGCCAAGGTTGTCACGCCTAACCTGAACGAGGCCGAGGCGCTTACAGGCATGCGTGTGCGCAATGTGGATGAAATGAAAGCTGCAGCTCTGCGCCTGCATGAGCTGGGAGCCCGAGGAGTAGTCATTACTGGCGGGCACCTGGCGCACCCGGCGGAGCTGGTGAGTCTGGAGGCGGACTCAGGCCGCGTGCAAAAGGTTCTCACAGGCGAGCGAATCGAATCCCGGTCAACCCATGGGACAGGCTGCGCCTTCGCTATGGCACTGGCGTGCAATTTAGCTCTCGGGAAGCAGATCGGGGAAGCCGTTGCTGAGACCAGGGACTTCGTACGAGAAGCAATTTCTAGCGCGCACCCGATAGGACGGGGAACGGGCCCGCTAAATCTACTGCTCGGGAGATAGAAAAGTGAAAACCGTCACTGAGCACATCATGCTCTCTCCGAAGTTGTTATCCCGAGCAACGCACTCAGCCGCCTTTGGACCCGCATCTTGTGCGGTCGCGGGCGCGGAGTCGAGGGACCTGCTTTTTAGCTTGCAGCGATTCGAGATGCGCTAACCCGTTGGCCTGGAGGAGCGGCCGAAGGCCAGAGTTCGCGAAAGATTTCAGTTTACTTCTTTGCCTTCTTCAGCAGAATGCCGGCGACGAACGAGGTAGTGGCAGCCAGCAGCCATTCCATCCGCCAGAGCTGGATCGCCTGCCAATCCAAAACCGTATTCGCTGTGTAGATGAGGCCGGTCAGAATAGCGGCCGCGACACAGACAATTCCCACGAACAGGGCGATCAGCGATCCCAGGGACATTTCCAGAAAATTGGACAGCCGCTGGATGTCGAGCCAATGGGCGATCCTCTTCGAGGCTGAGGTGATGACTGGCTCCCGCAACGCACCGCAAACGTGACAGAACCGGGCCCCCACCATGAATTCGGTTCCACACGTGTGGCAGGCGTCAATTGGGATAGAAACGGAAGTACTTAGCGCGGGCGACTGCGTATGTTGCATGGCCGGACGCCAAAATTCGTGCTGGACACCTTGTGCTGCCTGATCCATAAGCGATCCCCGAACATATCGCGCACGTTTCGGACCAAACCAGGTGCGCTATACAAGATTCAACCTTGCAACGGGTTGCATTGACAATTGGTGAATCAGGTTCTCCCGCGATCCGAAAGTTTTACTCAAAGTGAGAAGTTTTTTGTCACCACACTGTTGTATCCGTGTCAAAAGTACCCGGAGTGGCGGTTGTCATCATTCAAATCCTGTAGACTTTCTTACAGGTAGCTATGAAACGCCTCCCCCGCGCGTTTGCGGCGCGTCTTTTATTCGGCTGTGCCTGTGTGCTGGCCGGAAGTGGCAACGCGCAGGGCCAGGCGGCGCCCATCCAGCGGATCATTCACTTCCGTCCGGATGATCCCCATACTCGCCGCGGATTTGATTATTTCTACAATCTCGACTACGACAAAGCGGTGCGGGAGTTTGAGCTCGCCGTCGAGCTCGCGCCCAACGATCCGTTTGCCGTCAATCACCTGCTCTCCGGTGTAATCTTCAGGGAGATGTACCGGATTGGAGCCCTCGATTCGGAGCTGTATGCGAAGGACGCCTTCCTGAACAGCAAACAGTTTCCCATGGACCCCACGGTAAAGACGCGGATCCGGGAACTGACGGAGCGTTCCCTAGGGCTTTCCGAAACGAAGCTCAAGTCCAATCCCAATGACGTTGACGCCCTCTATACCCGCGGAGTCACGCGGGGATTGCACGCCATGTACATCGGGCTGATCGAAAAGGCCTGGTTTTCTGCTTTGCGCAGCGCCGTGGGGGCACGCCACGATCATGAGAGAGTGCTGGAACTCAATCCCAACTACAGCGATGCCAAGATGATCGTGGGCATTCACAATTACGTGATCGGGAGCCTGAACTTCGCCACCAAAGTGGCGGCATCGATCGTCGGACTGAGCGGCAGCAAGAAGAAGGGCATCGAGTATCTCTATGACGCCATCAACGGCGGAGGCGAGAACACGGTAGACTCGGCCATCGCCCTGGCGCTATTCCTGCGGCGCGAGCAACGCTACACGGAAGCCATCAAACTGATCGATGGCCTTTGCGGCATCTATCCGCACAATTTTCTTTTTGCTTTGGAGTTGGCGAATCTTTATAACGCCGGGGGACACGGGCCGGAGGCTGTCGCCAGCTATCGCCAAATCCTTTCCAATGCGCAGGTGGGTGTATATGGCGATCCACGGTTGGCCATGGTCTACTACGGGCTCGCCGAAGCTCTTCGCGGGCAGCGCGACTATGCCGGTGCTGCCGATGCTTACGACAGAGTCCTGCAAAACGCCAAGGTTGATCCCGACATGCGCGCCCGAGCTACGCTGGGGGCGGGCGAAATGTATGACCTCATCAATAAGCGTGATGATGCCGTCAAGAGATATGAGGCGGTGATTGCCTCCGACGGGACTGGAGCCCGCGCTGAACTCGCACGCAAGCACCTGAGAGAGCCCTACCAGAACCCCTAAGCGTAACCTGCGAAATAAAAAAGACTTAGACTCTATTCCGCACCCCTTGGGTCTCCGGGAACCAGGGACAGCGTGGAAGCGTATTCTAGAGAGGACCAGTTCCGATGGACGAGCTGTGAACTGGGGGCGTGCGCTTCTAATCAGCTCGCTGGGAGGGAAGCGATGTTCTGCAATTATTGCGGCAAACAAATTCAGGATGACGCCCGCGTCTGCGCATACTGCGGCAGGCTGATAGGCGGTCAAACTTACATGCCTAAGAAGTTGATGCGCTCACGCACAGACAGGAAAATAGGAGGGGTAGCAGCGGGGTTTGCGGATTACTTCGATGCGGATGTGACTCTGGTTCGGCTTCTCTTCGTATTTATTATCTTGCTGACGCTGCCCCTGGGGATCATCGCCTACATCGTGGCGTGGATCATCGTGCCCGAAGCCCCGCCGCCGAGCGTTCCCGCGACCAACGCGATCTCCGTAACCGGGCAGCATTCCTAAATCACCGGAAGCTGCCCTTCACTACGCAACAGTCTGTGCGGCCTGACAGCCGAACCTCTGTGGAACAGCCACTCCCTGTGTAGGACAGGCAACCCTGCCTGTCATCAGGCAGACTTCTGGTTTTCCGCGCTGGGAAATTCGATCAGCTTTCCGCGCTCTTCTCCCGGCTGCTCTTTCGATTCAGCGGATCGTTGCCACTTCGGCTGGAACGAATCCGGAATGTAAAACTCGATAACCCGGCCCATATTTGATTCCTCTTTCGCTCCGTACCTCTTTCCAGGACATCGGCACGTTGCGCTTTCTGCTTTAACTGATGCGCGGCCATAGCCCGCGCCTTCGGTACTTTGCTGTACTTCACGCAGGTATTTTTCCTTAGCCCGCGCGCATGTGTGCCTTACAACCTCGCCAGTGAGTTGATATCCTTCCGCCGATGATGATCCATAGCGGCGACGCTGAGTTGTTCTATGAAGTTCTCGGCCAGGGTCCTCCACTGGTGCTGCTGCACGCCTTTCCCTTGAATTACCTCGTCTGGATGCCTGTTGCTGAGAGGCTCTCCACGCGATATCGAGTGATTCTTCCCGACTTGCGCGGCCATGGAGAATCAGGGCTGGGGGATGGCGTAGCTACCATGCAGAAGCACGTCGCCGATGTGCTGCGAATCTGCGACGAAGCCGGAGCCGACAAAGCAATCTTCGGCGGAATCTCTATCGGTGGATACATCCTGTTCGAGCTCTGGCGCAGAGCGCGGGAGCGGGTGCAGGCCCTGATCCTTTGCAATACACGCGCTGGCCCGGACACGGAAGAGGGCCGTCGGGCCCGGCTTAGCTCTGCCGAGGATGTAGAGAAGCGTGGCCCGGATCTATTTTTCGATAGCATGGTTCCCAAGCTGGTAAGCAAAGCCACGCTCGCCTCTCGGCCAGATCTCGCTGCCCAGGTGCGCGCCATGATGGACAAAATGAGCGTAGCCGCAGTCGCAGCAGTACAGCGCGGGCTGGCAGCCAGGCCGGATTCCATCACCACACTGAAGACGATCGACGTTCCAACTCTAATAGTTGTTGGTGAGGAGGATTCGCTCACTCCGGTTTCAGAAGCTCAGCTGATGCATCAAGGAATTGAGGGCAGCCTGCTAAGGGTTATCCCCAAGGGCGGTCATGTTGCCGCTTTTGAGCAACCGGAGGAGATGCACCGGGTGATGCGAGGCTTCCTCGAGCAGCTCCCAGTCAGGAGCTAGAAAATAGTTCTGCATGATTCAACTCTCCGACGAATCTGCAGTTAATGTGCTTGATGCAGCAGAATCACGTGGGAACGGACGTCCTCGTCCGTTCAGGTCGAGCACAGCTCGACAGGACCTATCAAGCTGGCCTCCGCGCGTAGCCCACCCTTCCGCCCTCTTTTGGGGGAGGCTGGAATCAAGGGCTTTTCGGGGGTTTCAGGGATTAATGTGCACGCGCTACAATGGCCGCCGCCATGATCGATTCCTTCCTGGTTCCCGAGAAAACGGTGGTCAACGCCAAAGGTGATGGCCAGCCCATAGACGTCAGTGGCGCAGCTAATAAAGTCTTCCTGCTGACCCTCGACATCACCAACATCATTGAACAGGAGTCGCTGGACGTAAGCATCTATGGCTCCGCCGATGCAAAGACGTGGGCAGGGAAGCCGCTGGTGTCGTTTCCGCAGAAGTTCTATCGAGGTCAGCATCCTCTACTACTGGATCTGAAGCCTCACCCGGAAACTAAATTTGTGCGAGCGCATTGGGAGGTCAATCGTTGGGGCAGAGGTGCCGAAACTCCCATGTTCGAGTTTGGGGTGGCGATCAAGGAAGTAGCCCCGGAAATCCTCGGCGAGCTCTCAGCCGCGCAAGCGCGCCGTTAAACTAATCTGGCAAATTTCACCAGACATCCTGAGCAAGGGCCGTCAGGTGCCCCAGGTTCGCGCCGTGCAGTTCGGCGCTAACCTGGGGTCCGATAATTACACCACCGCATAGCCCGGCATATGACGAGTCGAGGAACGCACGAATCGGTTACTCTGGATGCCAGACAAGCGTGGATCAGAGTCGTAACGTGGTGACAATTCGTCCCGCGAAGAATGTGCTGGGAGCCATCCGTTTTCCCGGTGACAAATCCATTTCGCATCGCTACGCCATGCTGGCCGCGATCGCCAAAGGCAAGACCCAGCTGGCAAACTACTCAACCGGTGCCGATTGCGCAAGCACCCTGGGCTGCGTGGCAGCACTGGGATGCACAGTCGAACATCGTGACGGCATGATTGAGATCGAAGGCTTGGATCTCCAGTTGCAGCCTCCCTCCGGCCCGCTTGACTGCGGAAACTCCGGTTCGACTATGCGCATGCTGTCGGGGATCGCGGCGGGGCAGTCGTTTACCAGCGAGATGATCGGCGACGAGTCACTCTCGCGTCGTCCGATGCAGCGGGTTATCGATCCGCTCACTGCTATGGGAGCGAAGATCGAGTCCCATGGTGGCTGCCCGCCATTGCGGATCACGGGCGGAAATCTGCATGCAATTGACTACCGCATGCCCGTCGCCAGCGCGCAGGTAAAGTCGGCCGTCTTGCTTGCGGGATTATTTGCCGACGGCCAGACCTGGGTTGAGGAGCCGCTGCGAACTCGCGATCACACGGAAGTGGCTCTGCACGAGTTCGGGGTGGAGGTGAAGCGAAGCGGGAATCGAGCCGGACTCCGGGGCGGCCAAAAGCTGCACGCCATTGAAGCCACCGTGGCCGGCGATCTTTCATCAGCCGCTTTTTTCATGTGCGCGGCGGCTCTGTTTCCCGAATCCAACCTGGTCATTGATGGATTGCTCCTGAATCCTACACGTGGCGTGCTGCTGGACGTACTGACTGCGATGGGTGCGCGCCCGCGGGTCCTCAACCTGGAGGAACATCGTGGCGAGCCGGTGGGGACGATTCACATGGAGGTGGGGTCGCTCAAGGGCGCGAAAATCTCGGGCGCGCAGACGGCCGCTCTCATCGATGAGATTCCTGTTCTGGCGGCGATCGCGCCCTATACCAGCGATGGCGTGGAGATTCGCGACGCGCGCGAACTGCGAGTGAAAGAATCAGACCGCATCACCTCAATTGCGGTCAATCTCCGCAAGATGGGCGCCCAGGTCGAGGAATTCGAAGATGGCCTGCGAATCCCCGGGCGGCAGACCCTTCATGGCGCAGAGATCGACTCCTTTGGTGATCACCGCATTGCCATGGCATTTGCAGTTGCAGCCTTGCGCGCGAGTGGGGAGACACTCATATCAGGCGCCGACGCCGCGCGAATTTCCTATCCGGAATTTTACGAAGTGCTGGAGCAGGTGGCGGAACGATAGGCATCGGGTCTTTGAGGCGACCGGGACAGCAAAGTCTGTGTGAGAACTCAGAAAATTTCAGTCTGTCATCGGTGAAGATCAACGCCAACGTGGATCATGGCGCGCCTCCTTCAGGGCCTGTGCTTCGAGCAGGTGCCCCCAGGTTCGCGCCGTGCAGTTACGGCGCTAACCTGGGTGGACAGTCACACAAAACAGCCCGCACGTCGTGCATTCCGAAAGACAGCCAGTCGCGGACAAGAGTGTTTGCGCCACACCCGCGATCAGGAAAAAGCTTTTCCCAGCTCCATCAGATCGTGAACCACAACGTCAGGCTCGATTTCCCAGGGATCGAAGACGGCTTCTTCTTTGCGGCGGATCCAGGCTGCCTTCAGGCCCGCCGATTTGGCGCCGATGACGTCCCAGGCATTGGACGAGACAAGCCAGACGGATCCCTTATCGCGGCCCAGGCGCTCTGCCAGGTACTCGTAAACCCGCGGATCGGGCTTGAAAGTCTTCAAATCATCCACGCTGATCACTTCCGAGAAGAGTGACAGAATCCCGGCGTTATCGAGCACGCTGTGCACTGTCTTTTCCGTGCCGTTGGAGAAAGCCACGACTCGGTGGCCATTGGCCTTCAGTATCTCCAGACCGGAGACCACGTCAGAGTAGGGTGGAAGATTCAAATATTGCGAGAGCATGCGCAGCTCATCGGCTTCAGGCAGATTGATCTTGAGCGATCGCAGCGCAAACGTGAGCGCCTGCGCCGTGCAGACGCCGAAGTCCTGGTAATTGCGCATCAGGCCGCGGCGGAAAGCGTACTCCACCTGCTTCTGGCGCCAGAGTTCGGAGAGATGCTGCGCCTGGTCGCCGGCAAACGACCGGAGCTGCTCCACCAGGGCGTGGACGTCAACCAGGGTGCCGTAAACGTCGAAACCCAGGGCATGCGGCATGCGGGAAATCCTCCTGCCGGCTGTTGTCATGACGAGGCCCGCTGCAGCGGGCCGAGGGACCTGCAGTTCTTGGAAGCATCCAGGAACTTCAACTCCCTAAAATTGCTCTTTCTTTTTCGAACCGACCATCTTGATGCTAACCCGCAAGATCGCAGGCCACGCGAAAGCCGTAATCAGCGTACTGAAATTCCGGTGGGATGCTGGAGCGGGCCGAGCAGCGCGAAATCTTGATGTGATGCCGCCACGAGCCGCCGCGCGATGACTTGCGACTACCCGTCGCAGGCCCTTGCGGATTGCGCTCCGGCGAAGTTGCGTAGTAATCCGCCTGGAACCAGTCACTGCACCACTCATGAACGTTCTCGCACATTTCGCGGAGCCCATATGCATTGGGCTCGGAAGTGGCGACCGGCTCCGGTCCGGACTTCCAACGCGCGCCGTAATGCGCCCGCGACTGCGGAGGCTCATTGCCCCAGGGAAACAGCAGACCCTCGCGGCCACCGCGCGCGGCACGTTCCCACTCTGCTTCGGTGGGGAGCCGATAATGCCTGCCGATCGAGCGAGACAGCCAATCGCAGTACACCGCCGCTTCAAACCATGTGATGGCTACAACCGGCTGATGGGGGTCGCGAAAATCGGGATTCTGCCAGAAGGGCGGTGCAGGACTGCCAGTCTCTTCCAGATACCGAGCGTACTGGGAATTGGAGACCTGGGTTGAGGCGAGCGAGAATGTGTCGACCCAGATCCGGTGTACCGGCTTTTCCACGTCCTGCCCTGAGTTACAGCCCATCAGGAACCAGCCCGCGGGAACCACGATCATCTGCGGCTCGATTACGGGCAGGATTTGTGGGGCTGCCATGTTCATGAAGGAAGCACTCAGCAATTAGTAATCAGCAATTGGCCCTCAGCAACAGCTTTAGATTGTAAATGTGCTCGCAGGGACATTTTCGCCAAAACAAAGCTAGAATGGCACCCGCCTGCAAACGCAAGATCCTTCGACTCGGACGGGGTTTGTATTCCCGTCCTCGCTCAGGATGACACTCTCAAGACTAATTGCTGACGTAGGAGACGTCTTTCGGAGCAGCAGGCCGGTGCGAGAAGAAGGGAATTGCCCAGCTCAGAAGTCGCCAGAGTAGCAGGACAGCGAGTGCTATGCCGTAGTACAGAGGCCGGCGGATGTCTGCCTTCACCAACCAGAGGTAATGAAAAACCCCCAGAGCTGCACTGGCGTAAATCAGCCGATGCAGCCCGCGCCAGCGCTTGCCCCCCAGGCGGCGGATCATCCCGCTGGTCGAGGTCAGCGCCAGCGGAATCAGCAGCACGAATGCCGTGAATCCCACCGTGATGAATTTGCGCTTGGCGATGTCGGCCAGCATCTCATGTACGTCAAAAAACTTATCGAGCCAGATGTAAGTCATGAAATGCAGTGTCGCGTAAAAGAAGGCAAACAAGCCGAGCATGCGCCGGAAGCGGATGAGCTCTAAGAATCCGGTGAGTTTCCGCAGGGGCGTGATGCTGAGCGTGAACAGCAGAAACAGAAGCGTCCAGTCACCCGTAGAATGGGTGATCACCTCGATCGGATTGGCCCCCAGCATCCCGTGAAAACCCTTCCACACCAGATGCGCGACCGGTCCCAGGCAGAGCAGGAACACGAGGACTTTTAAGAACCTGATTTGAGCCTTGGTCATTCTGTTGTCCCTGGTGTTCCTCTCGATCGCCCTCAAAAGTATTTTCGCAAATCCATGCCTGTGTACAGTCCAGCCACCTGATCACCGTAGCCGTTGAACATCAGGGTGGGGCGCTTGTAAAACTCGCCGATCCGCCTCTCGGTTTTCTGGCTCCAGCGGGGATGGTCAACATCCGGGTTCACATTGGAATAGAACCCATATTCATTGGGCGCCGCAGCCGACCACGTAGTCGTAGGCTCCTTCTCCACAAAGTTGATCTTCACGATGGATTTGATGCTCTTGAAGCCGTACTTCCAGGGGACCACCAGGCGGATGGGTGCGCCATCCTGCTTGGGCAATTCTTCGCCATAGAGCCCCACTGCCAGAATCGTCAGAGGATGCATGGCTTCGTCCATGCGAAGACCCTCGACATAAGGCCAATCGAGCACGCCATAGCGCTGCCCGGGCATCTGCTTGGGATCGTACTTGGTGGTGAACTGCACATACTTGGCGGTTCCCAGAGGATTGAGCTGCTTGAGCAATGCGCTGAGCGGGAAGCCCACCCAGGGAATCACCATCGACCAGCCCTCCACGCAACGGTGGCGGTAGATGCGCTCCTCCAACCGAGACGACTTCAAGATCGAGTCGATCTCGAGAGTGCGAGGCTTCTGTACCAGCCCGGCAACTTCGACCGCCCAGGGCCGCGTTTGCAGCGACTGCGCCAGGTGAGCCGGCTCGTATTTATCGGTACTGAATTCGTAGAAGTTGTTGTAGTTCGTGATGTCGTTTAACGGGGTTTGTTTCTCAGTAGTACTGAATTGGCTCTTGGCGGCATCAAGTTTGGCGGCAGCGCTCACAGTTTCGTGCGGCGATAGGAGATGGCCGAGAAATCTGCCTGCCACCAACAGCGCGCCTCCCGCGGCCACCCCCGTCATGAATTTGCGCCGATTCATGTAAGTGGACTTAGGGGTGATCTCAGACGAAGGAATATCGTTAGGCTTCTTAATCAACATCAGATACGTTGTCCTCTGTTATCAATACGATCCAAATGAAGAACCGGATTGCTACAAGGTTGGACGCTCAGAGAATGGGAAAAGTTTCATGCGGCGGTGGCGGCCAGCAAAGTGCGCATTCAAACCGTAAGAATTTGGAAAGGGGCTTGCCCCACCCTTCCGCCGTCTTTGGGCGGAGGCTGGGGGCCGTGAAAAGGGCACGATCTTTATTCGTGCCGAGGCGCCCCCAACAATATTGTCGTCACTAGCCGGCAAAGGCGGCGACGCAACCCTGTCCACGAGAATCACGTGGGAACGGACGCCCCGTCCGTTCAGGGCGAGCGCAGCTCGACTGAGGATTACTTCTTCTTGCGAGCTTTCCCCCGGCTCAATCGTCTCCGGGCGTCGTCAATGAACGTCACCTTCTGTAGCGCATCACCGGAAGGATGTGTGCCATTTCGAAGTTGCCGTATGCGCATCAGGGCGCGGTCAACCACGCGCGAAAGCTCGGCCCCGTATTCCGGTGAGCGGTCTTCGCGCAGCCGTCGCTTGGCTTTCTCGGGAGGAAACCATGTCGGATTACGATCAAACTCCTGCGGCGGATCCTGCCGCAGCACCTCGCAGAGATGCGCATTGACAGCCAGCTCGATTGGCGAGTCCTGTGCGTCGCCACGCTTGCGGCGGACATAACGCGCGAAGGAGGCCTCCTCCATGCGGCCATGCACCCCCGCTTCTTCGAATGCTTCCAGGGCGGCGGTCTGCGCGTGAGTCAGACCGGATTCGAGGCTGCCCTTGGGAAATGTCCATCGCCCGCCCCGGGTCCGCACCAGGAGGAATTCGATCGTCCTATTTCGCACACGGTAGCAGACAGCCGCCACCTGCTCGCTGCCCCGGAGTCGGCGAAGATGTGAGAGGCGAAAAAATTTCGCGAATCCTGGATACCCTCGACCCTTGGTCCGCCCGGCAGGCAAATGCAGTTCGTTATCATCCATGATGTCCACGCTCAATTTCATTGCAGCAGAGTGCACGATGCCGCGACCTTCTGCCTAGAGCACAGCTTGATTCTCTGCCTGGCCGCCTGGCCTCCTTACCGCCAACGTTTACGCCCAGCTTCCAACTTCTGACTTCTAACTTAGTTGTCGCTGGTCTTTCACGGGTTGGTCCCGATGCCGGGAATCTCGCTGCATACTTGCGCGGTCCTTGCAGCAGACGCCAGTATTCCCTTAACGCCACATTGGCCCCAGGAAGGTAGGCTTGGAAAACCTGTTTTGTCTTCGCTGTAATCGCGAGCTGGAAGCGGGGCACAAGTCTGTAGCGGTGTACATGTTCGCCCAGACGGTAGGCATCCGGCCGCGGCAGAAATCCGCGGCGCAGCGCATCTGCTTCTGCTCGCAGTGCTCAGTTTCGCTCGCCATGGGACCGCCCCCCGACGGCGCCCTCAACATCGCTGCCTGGCAGATGATCCGCGACCTCGTCGGCGCCGACCCCGCCCTCAACCAGGCCGCCTGGGAGACTCTGCGCAGCGTCGTGGGCCTGCTGCCGGCCACCGGAACCGATGGCGCCCCACACCGCGCCTCGGCGGGCTACTTCGAGTTCTGAGTCCTTCTATGTACCGTTCCGACGGCTCGCGTCTCGCCGTCGCAGGGACAGGCTACGAATTTTCTTTTTCAATATTGTTGAACACAGAGCTGCTGACTTAGGGCGACACCCTGATTCTTGGGTTTAGGTCCAGTTCTTGCTCCGATCGGTGTACGGCGGCGAATTTCCGCATCCACGCGCCACTAGCCCCAATCTCTATGAGGAGCATGCGTCACGCGGTTCGCCATCTGAAAAAATCCGATCCTGTGCTTGCCGCCATCATCGAGCGCGTCGGACCCTGCCGTCTGACCTTCCGCGATCCCACTTTCCAAAGCATGGTGCGATCGATTGTCTTCCAGCAGTTGCACGGCAGCGCAGCCCGCGCCATCTTCGATCGTCTGGTCGTCGCCGCGGGCGGCACCCTGACTCCGGAATCGATCCTCGCGCTCAGCGAAGCCCAGATGCGCGCCGTCGGGCTTTCCAAGCAGAAGCTCTCCTACATTCGCGACCTCGCTGAGCGCACGCACAGCGGCGAAATTGAATTCGACCGGCTGCCTGCTATGACCGACGAAGACGTGATCGAGCACCTTACCCGCGTCAAGGGTATTGGGGTTTGGTCAGCGCAGATGTTCCTGATCTTTGCCCTTAGACGGCCGAACGTCATGCCTACCGTCGATTACGGTGTGAATTCCGCCATCCGCCGGGCTTACGGCAAACGCAAAATGCCCAAGCCGAAATATATTCTGAAGATCGCCGAGAAGTGGCACCCCTATCGCTCCGTTGCTTGCTGGTACCTGTGGCGCTACGCGGAGATGAAGGATGGCAACCCACAGCGCAAGTAGGCTACGTTGGGGCCAACACCTGACCTGCGACGATTTCTCCTGGTGAGCTGGCTATTGTTTCCTTGGTTTTGTTTCTGCTTTAGTAAGTCCTTTGCTTGCAGCGAATCGCCCTTCGCATAACTCTCTGGTTTTGTGTCGGGGATCAGGGCAGACGGGATTAACTGAGTTGTACACTCCTGCCCCAATCCCCTCCCTTTCCACACCCAGCGCCCCGCCCGCGCACTTTCCTCTGTGTCCTCCGTCCGCGACGTCGAATCCGCCATGTTGTATGCTTCGAGACACCGTAATGGTCAAAGCGAGTGAAAAGAAAATCCGGGTCCTCGTAGCCAAGCCGGGCCTCGACGGCCACGACCGCGGCGCCAAGGTCATCGCCCGCGCCCTGCGCGATGCCGGAATGGAAGTCATCTACACCGGCCTCCGCCAGACTCCCGAGATGATCGTCACCGCCTCTCTCCAGGAAGATGTGGACGTCATCGGCCTCTCCATCCTCTCCGGCGCGCATAACGCCATCGTGCCGCGCGTCATGGAACTGCTGAAGCAGAATCAAATGGAAGATGTCATGGTGCTGGTCGGCGGCATCATCCCCGATCAGGACGTCGCCGGACTCAAGCAGCAGGGCGTCGCAGCCGTCTTCCAGCCGGGCACGCCGATGGATGAAATCGTGCAGTTCATTCGCAGCAACGTGAAGGGCGAACCGGTTTCTTCGGCGCAATAAGAACGGTTTTTTCGGCACAATGAGGATCAGTTCCTTCGGCGCAATAAATAGACACAGTTCGTTGTCATCACTGGCCGGCGCAGGCGGCCGATGGATCTGTAGTTCCTTCTCTCTTGTTCGCCAAAAGCGGGTTTGCTTTTCTCGCAAAAATCACGTGGGAACGGATGTCTCCTCCGTGCACGTCGAGCGCAGCTCGACACCTGACCCGGAACTGACTACTGATTACTGATTGATTGCTGCTTGCCCGACTTCTTCAGCATCGAGACTCGCGACAAGGTATCTATCCTGCGCTTGGTCTCAGCAGACGGAACCAACCGCCTCTCGCGTGCCTGTGTGCTCGCCCTCACAAAGGCAGTCCGCGAGCTCGCATGCACATCGCCGCCAAGCCCATTGATCATTACAGGCAACGAAAAGTTCTTCTCCGCCGGCGCCGACCTGAGTGAGATCGTTTTGCTGAGCAGCGATGCGCTTGCTTTTGCTCAGATGGGTCAGGCTCTGACCCAACTTGTCGACGACTTTCCCGCTCCCGTCTGTGCGGCGATTCACGGCTACTGTATGGGCGGAGGATTAGATCTGGTCCTGGCTTGCGACTACCGGATTGCCGCGCCTAACGCCGAGTTTGGACATCGTGGGGCCGCGCTGGGACTGATCACCGGGTGGGGCGGCACGCAACGTCTGCCGCGCCTCATCGGGCGCGCAAAGGCGCTGCAAATGTTCGTGGCAGCGGAAAAGCTGCGTGCCCCTCAAGCGCTCGCCGCAGGACTGGTCGACGCGGTTGCAGGCGATCCGCTCACAGAAGCCCTCCGGCTCTGCAATCGGATAAATGGGACGAAGAACCCTGAGGGTGCCCCACTCTAGCCGTCTTTTGGCTAGGGCGGGGTAGTTGATCTCGCTTGCACAGTATTAGCTCAGGGATGTCGCGTCAGAGCGGGGCCGTTCCCACAACGCCAAGTCACACCTCCACCTTCGACTTTGCCAGATATCGCTCGAAGTATTCCGCGAACAATCGTTCCATCCGTTCGGTGATCGGCCCCGGCGCCTGCGAGTACTTATGTTCGCCAATCTGTCCCACCGGCTGCACGTGCCGCGTAGTCGAGGAGATACATACTTCGTCGGCCTTGTAGAGTTCCTCGATCGCGAATGCCCGCTCCATCACTGGCAGATCGATTCTCGGCGCCTCTTCAAAAAGAATTTGCCGCGTTACTCCATTCAGGCATCCGCTGTTCAGCGGCGGTGTCACCACCGTTCCGGCATGGACGGCAAAAATATTGGCGGCGGTGCATTCCGAAACTTCGCCGCGCTCGTTGAGCAGCAGCATGTCATCGCAACCCTGATGGTGCGCCTGCTCCAGCGTCCACGCGTTTTGCAGCCACGAAGTCACCTTGGTTCCCGCCAGCGGATGCGCCGCATGACGGCCGTGCGCCATCACACTTAGTCGCGTCGGCCCCACGCGCTGCGGCAGATCGATGGAGTACATGATGAGATCCACCACCGGGAACGGTTCGTCGCTCGACCAGATCCCGGCGCGATTCAGCACAAAATAAATCCGCAGCGCCGCCGTGCTCACCCGATTGGTGTGCAGCAACTCGCTGATCGCTTGCCGGATCTTCTCCGGGGTGTAAGGCACCGGCATCTCGATCCGTTTAGCGTCGCCAGTGAGCCGGGCCCAGTGACGCTCGAACGCGAAGGGCTGCCCCTCCGCGACGTGGATGGTCGTAAACACTCCCCAGCCGTTTAGCAGGCCGGCCTGGCCTGGGGAGAGGCGGATCTGCTCCATGGGGATCAGGCGATCGTTGTGATAGACGAATTTATGCATGCCCGGTTTCTCGCGAGACTCCTTTGTAACACAAGGGAGTTTGGGGGAATACCGCCTTGCCGATGTGCCAATCGTGAGAAAGCGCTGTTCGGAGATGGAATGATCTACATCCGGGAATGTTGTCGCCAGAGGATCCCCAAAAACTGTTGCAGCTTCTCGTAAGCCCACGGCATGCTTGCGGCGATTGGCAGCGTCCTTGTGCGGGTCCCACGAATTGCATCCGCCTCCCAGTATACCCGCTTGTCCAACATTGCTTGGATTAGCGTGAATTCAAGCACCCGGAATCTTTCGGTCTTGTTTGCGCGGTTCTGCAGCGCTGGTATACCGTAGTTGGTTCGCGATTCACAGCAGCGCGCGCCGTATGAAACCCATCTCCTCGGAAGCCACCAACGTCCTCGAAACCCGGATCGATGCCACCTCCGCCCGCTTCGAGAAGAACATGCGGGCGATGGCCGATCTGGTCTCGCAGGTGCGCAACGAAGAAGCGCGCATCAGCGAAGGCGGTGGTCCCAAGGCCATTGAAGTTCAGCACGCCAAGGGACGCCTGACCGCGCGCGAGCGCATCAATCTGCTGCTCGACCCCGGCACGGAACTGTTCGAACTCGGCATTTACGCTGCGCACGGCATGTACGAGGAATGGGGAGGAGCGCCGGCGGCTGGCGTTATCACCGGCCTGGGCAGAATCCACGGCCGCACCTTCATGCTCATCGTCAACGATGCCACCGTGAAGGCCGGTGCCTTCTTTCCCATGACCGCCAAGAAGGTCATTCGTGCGCAAAACATCGCCATCGACAATCACATTCCAACGGTCTACCTGGTGGATTCCGCCGGAGTGTTTCTGCCGCTGCAAGAAGATGTTTTTCCTGACACCGACGATTTCGGCCGCGTTTTCCGCAACAATGCGGTCATGTCGGCGAAAGGGATTCCGCAAATCGCCGCCATCATGGGTATGTGCGTAGCTGGCGGCGGCTATCTCCCCATCATGTGCGATCACGTCCTGATGACCGATGGCAGCGGCCTCTTCCTGGCCGGGCCGGCGCTGGTGCAGGCGGCGATCGGGCAGAAGGTCTCAGCCGAAGAATTGGGCGGCGCATCGATGCATTCCGCCATCAGTGGCACCATCGACTATCACGAACCCAACGATGAAGCCTGCCTGCAGCGAATCCGGTCGCTGGTGGACAAGATGGGTGAGCGGCCGCGAGCGCCATTCGACCGCGCCAAGCCCGAGGCTCCGCTGTATGCCGCAGAGGAACTCTACGGAATTTTCGAGTCCGATGCCGCGCGGCCCTACGACATGAAAGAGATTATCTCGCGCATTGTGGACAGCAGCCGCTTCGATGAGTACAAAGCCGAGTATGGCAAGACGCTGATCTGCGGCTTCGCCCGCATTGGGGGATACGCGGTGGGCGTCGTTGCCAACCAGGCTCTGCATCAGCAGCAAACCGATGAACAGGGCCATAAGCGCGTGGAGTTCGGGCGCGTGGTGTACACCGAATCGGCGGAAAAGGCGGCACGCTTCATCATGGACTGCAATCAGAACCTCGTGCCTCTGGTTTTTCTCCACGATGTGAACGGATTCATGGTGGGACGCGACGCGGAGTGGAGCGGCATCATTAAAGCAGGAGCGAAGATGGTGAACGCCGTCTCCAATTCCGTGGTGCCGAAAATCGCCTTGATAGTCGGCGGATCATTTGGCGCCGGGCATTATGCAATGTGCGGAAAAGCTTACGATCCGCGCTTCCTGTTCGCCTGGCCCTCGGCGCGCTACGCGGTGATGAGCGGCGATTCTGCCGCCGGCACGCTGGTGGAGATCAAGATCAAGCAACTGGAACGCGGCGGCAAGAAACTGAGCGCCGAGGAGAGAATGCAGCTCTTCGAATCCGTCAAGCAAACGTACGACGAGCAGACCGATCCGCGCTACGGCGCAGCACGGCTCTGGATCGACGCCATTATCGATCCCCTGGACACGCGCGACGCCATCATCGCCGCTCTCTCTGCGGCATCTCTGAATCCCGAGGTGCCGAAGTTCAGTGTGGGCGTTCTGCAAACTTAAAACTGCCAAGGACTGCCGGTTGACACAGGTGCTAGAAAGGCCGCTGGACCTAAATTGGACTCTCTACCAGCGCTGAAATCATCCAACATCTGTGATCATGCGTGTTAATCCGCGGCGAATTGTACTGGCGAGTGCTGACTGCTGATGGCTGAAAGCTTGAAACTAATCGAATGCCCCCGCGACGCCTGGCAAGGCCTGAAGGGTCAGATTCCTACCGAGGTGAAGGTCCAATACCTGCGCGCTCTGATCGGTGCGGGCTTTAAGCACATTGATGCCGTTTCGTTCGTCTCCCCAAAGGCGATCCCGCAAATGGCCGACTCCGAGCAGGTTTTGAAGCAACTCGATCCGCCCGACGACGTCGAGATCATCGGAATCGTGGTAAATGAGAAGGGCGCCGAGCGCGCGGTGGCAACCGAAGCCGTGCGCACGCTGGGTTTCCCTTACTCGGTTTCGCCCACATTCCTCGAGAACAATCAGAAGCAGTCGCTGGAGGATGCGCTCGAGGAGCTCGAGAAGATCGAGAAACGTGCTGACCAGGCTGGGCTGGACGTTGTGGTGTACATTTCTATGGCCCTCGGAAATCCTTACGGCGATCTGTGGAACGTCGACGAGGTCGTGGAGGCCGTCAGTCTGCTCGAGAGCATGGAAATTCAGCAGATATCGCTCGCTGACACTGTAGGCCTGGCAACGCCGTTGCTGATCGGCGAACTTGTCTCAGCGGTCATGGAGAAGTATTCCTATCTCGACCTCGGCGTTCACCTCCACAGCCGCGCCGATCAAGCGGAGAGCAAAATTCTGGCCGCGTACAATGCAGGTTGCCGCCGCTTCGATTCTGTCATCGGTGGTCTCGGCGGATGTCCCTTTGCGCAGGATGAGTTGGTCGGCAACATCCCGACGGAGCGCGTGTTGGAGGCGCTAAAACAGGTGGGTGCGCCCGTACCGATCCGCAAGCCTCTGGACAACGTGGTCGCGATGTCAGCAGATATCGCTAGAAAATTCGGAAGCAATAGTCACGGGTGAGACGGATCATCACAGATCATCATAAGAAATCGAGAAGCATGTCCTTCGCCACTATCACGCTTCGCCACGAAAACCAGATTGCCCTGGTAACATTCAACCGTCCGGAAAAACGCAACGCCATCAGCTTCGAGTTAATTGATGACCTGATGCGCGCGCTGGACGAGATCGAGCGCTCAGAAGCGCGAGTGCTGATCCTTACCGGGGCCGGTAAAGCTTTCTGCGCCGGACTCGACCTGGAAGGACTGCAAGGTCTTGTGGGCAAGACGCACGCGGAAAACGTGAAGGACTCAGCCAAGATGGCAGGGCTCTTCCGCCGCATCTACGATTTTCCGCTCCCCACCATTGCCGCCGTGAACGGAGCCGCCATTGCTGGCGGCACAGGCCTTGCCACCATGTGCGACTTTACCTTGGCGGTCCCGGAAGCCAAGTTCGGATACACGGAAGTGCGCATCGGGTTCGTGCCTGCCATCGTTTCCTCGTTCCTGGTCATGCAGGTGGGTCACAAGATTGCCCGTGATTGGCTGCTCACCGGAAGACTCTTCGATGCGGCAGAAGCCTATCGCCACGGCCTGATTAACGAACTCGTGCCTCCAGACAAGTTGCTGCCGCGGGCAATGGAGATCGCGAACCTGCTGCTGGAGAACAGCCCTTCGTCGGTGATTCTAACCAAGAAATTGATCAACGGCTTCATCGCGGAGCAGTTCGATCGCCAAATTGCCCAAGCCATCGAAGACAACGCCCGCATCCGCACCACGCAAGATTTCCGGGAAGGAATTACAGCCTTCCTGGAAAAGCGCAAGCCTCAGTGGCAGGGGGAATAAGAAGGCAACTGCCCGTGATCAGCGAAAATCAAAAGCCCTTCTCGGAAAGCCGGCTGCGCGTGCGCTACGCAGAAACCGACCAGATGGGTGTCGTCTATCATGCCAATTATTTCGTCTGGTTCGAGGTGGGGCGCGTGGACTTGCTGCGCCAACTAGGCTTCAACTACAAAGACATGGAAAGCCAGGATGGATGCCGCATAGCCGTGGCCGATGCCCGCTGCCGCTACAAGTCACCCGCGCTCTACGACGACCAGATTCTGGTGCGCACGCACATTCGTAGGGTCCGCAGCAGCATGGTTCAGTTCGGCTATAAGGTGCTGCGCGAAACCGATTCCCAATTGTTGGCCGAAGGCGAGACCACGCATATCGTCACTGACGCGGATTTGAAAGTAACCAACATGCCGGAAAAATACGTCCAGGCTTTTCGGGCGGCGGTGGAAAGAAGTCGCGTCTTGCAGGGGAAGGAATAGCCTGTATTGTTCAGCAGCAGATGTGTTGTGGTGGAGGAGGGCGTTAGATACTGCGCCACAACTCCTTGTAAAGGAGAAGTGGAAGCAACTACAACTCAAGCCGCGCAGCGGCGGCACAAAGTAGCCCGGCAGCTCGGTGCCGGGAGAGGAAGTGAAAGAAGATGAGTCCCGACAGGGACAGCACGCAGATTTTTATACAGCCTCTCCTGCCTGCTTTACCGAAAGCACATCCGATTCATGAATAATTCAGGCAAGACTCGTATTGATCTTTGCACTTCGGGAGTCCAGGCCCACATTCCATGAAAGCCCTTCACATCAACGGAAACGATTTATCTTTCTCCGATCTCCAAGAAGTGGTTTATCAGCGGCGCCCCGTTTTGCTGGCGCCCGACGCTCGCGAGCAAGTGGAACGTGCGCGAGCACTGGTAGACCAAATCGTGGCCAGCAACCAGGCAGCCTATGCGGTGACCACCGGAGTAGGGAAGTTGAGTGATGTGCGCATTCCGCCAGACCAGATTCGCGAACTCCAGATTAATCTGCTGCGCTCCCATTCGGTCGGGGTAGGCGAACCGCTATCCGAAGCTGAAACCAGGGCGATGCTGCTCTTGCGGGCCAATTCTCTCGCCAAAGGTTATTCCGGAATACGCCCTCAGATCATCGACACGCTTTGTGAACTGCTCAACCGCAACGTGCATCCGGTGGTGCCATCACAGGGCAGTGTGGGTGCGAGCGGCGACCTGGCCCCGCTGGCCCATCTGGCACTTGTCTTGATCGGCGAGGGTGAAGCGATGTTTGAAGGACCGCGCTTGAGCGGCGCCGATGCCTTGCAGCGCGCCCAGATCGCTAGACTCGAACTGCAGGCCAAAGAAGCGATTTCGCTCATCAACGGAACCCAGGCCATGCTGGCAGTCGGATCGCTGGCCCTGATCGCCGCCCAGACCATGGTGGACAGCGCCGATGTGATCGCCGGTCTCTCACTCGATGCGCTCCGGGGCACCGATGTTGCCATGGATGAGCGCATACAAAACGTCCGGCCGCATGCCGGACAGAAGCAGAGCGCTGCCAATCTGCGTAAGATGATCGAGGGCAGCGCCATCCGCGAGTCCCACCGCCAATGCGGGCGTATCCAGGATGCCTACTCACTGCGTTGCATACCGCAGGTGCATGGGGCGGTGCGCGACACGCTCCGGCACTGTCGCGAGGTGTTCGAGACTGAGATCAACTCCGCCGTCGATAATCCCCTGGTGTTTCTCGAAGCGAAACAGGTTGGCGAGAGAAAAGCGCCGGTGAAGGGCGAGATTCTGTCCGGAGGCAACTTTCACGGTGAACCGGTGGCATTCGCCCTGGATTTTCTTGCCATCGCCCTCAGTGCACTTGCCGGGATTTCGGAGCGCCGGGTCGAGCGATTAGTGAATCCCTCGCTCAATGAAGGCTTGCCACCTTTCCTCGCCAGCGACGCCGGATTGAATTCCGGCTTCATGATGGCCCAGGTCACCGCCGCCGCTCTGGTCAGCGAGAACAAAGTTCTGGCGCATCCCGCCTCCGTGGACTCGATCACCACCTCAGGTAACAAGGAGGATTACGTCTCCATGGGGATGACCGGAGCAATCAAATTGAAAAAGATCGTTCAGAACACGCTTACTGTGCTGGCGATCGAGGCTCTATGCGCAGCCCAGGCGATGGACTTCCTGGCGCCACTGAAACCGGGCAAGCGTGGACAGGCGGCTTATCGCGCCATTCGCGCCGCAGTTCCAGCGCTGAGCGGCGACCGCGTTCTGGCGGGAGACTTCGCTCGCGCGGCGGAGGTGATAACCGATGGCAAGCTGGCCGAAGCCTTGCAGGTTTAGGCTGTTACAACGAGCCCGTGAAGCGCGCAAGGGATCTGCAGCTGCTCGAAGCCGGTTCACTAACCTTACCGGCTTACACATTTCCGACTTCATCAGCCCTGGAAACAGCAGCCCCTCCCTGGTTCTTGGCGGATCCATCCAGCCCCAGCTTCGCGGCGACGTTTTTCATCGCCTCGATGCAGAACGAGATGTGCTCGTCGAGATCGACACCCAGGTCGGCGGCGCCGTTGATGATGTCCTCACGATGAACCGAGCGTGCGAAGGCTTTGTCCTTCATTTTTTTGCGCACGCTCCTGGCGTCGAGCTCGGCCAGCGACTTATTGGGCTTTACCAACACGGAGGCAGTGATGAATCCCGCTAGCTCGTCGCACGCGTACAGAGTCTTTTCCATGCGGCTCTCCCGCTTAACACCGGAATAATCGGCATGCGACAGAATGGCGCGTCGGATCTCCTCCGAATATCCGCGCTGTCCAAGAATCTCGTTGCCTTTGAAGGGGTGGTCGTCGGGTGAGGGCCAACGCTCATAATCGAAATCGTGAATCAGGCCCGTGATGCCCCATTTTTCTTCGTCCTCGCCGAATTTGCGGGCGTAGGCCTGCATGCAGGCCTCGACGGCCATAGCATGTTTCCGCAGGCTTTCCGAGAGGGTGTATTCACAAAGTAAACTCCACGTGCTCTCACGATCCATCGTCAGCTTCCCATGTTTTCTCCGGTTTTTCGCCGGTTATCTTCGGTTGATTTTGGCAGTCAGCGGAATCTTCGCCTGCTTTTACACCGAAAATTCACTTGACACGGTATGTCGTATGCCTCAAATTACGCTCCCAGTTGGTCCGGGATCATGGATGCCCGCTCTGGCATCTCGCGCAACCTGGATGGCTACAACTTTAGCACCCGTTGATTCACGGGAAGTGGTGAGATGCGACCGCTGCCTGCTCGTCCAGTTTCGAACCTTGAGCAACAACTGCCGGCGTTGCCGCCTGCCGCTGGACGAGGAACCGGAACCGGAGCCCGCTCCAGTAACTGCTCCTGAGCGCGTTATCGGCCCTACCCTGGGATCAGGCAATGGACATCTGCAGGTTGCACTCGCGATTCGCACTCTGCGTCAGCGCAGCGGGCTAAGCCAACGCCAGCTCGCCCTGCGCATGCGTGTGCCGCGCACCTACGTCTCCAAGATCGAGAACGAGAAAGCTACTCCTACCCTTTCCTCGCTTGAAAGGCTGGCCAACGCGCTGGAGGTTACAGTGCCGGAGTTGATCAACGGCGGTTGCACCCGGGAGCGTGAGATTCGGGAACTCATGGCGGATGAATTCATCGCGGAACTGATCCCCTATCTCTCCAAGCTCAACGGCATGCAGTGGTCCAGCCTGCTAACGGCACTCCGTGATCTGACCACGCGGCCGAGAAGAACGGCATAGGTTCCATCCTGGGGTCGTCCAACAGACAGAGGCACGGCGTTTCACCGTGCCTCTGGGTTTTATCGTTCGAGCGAGATCCACGCTCCGTCGAAACAGGCGAAGCTGGGTGCGCCACCCTTCCGCAGTCTTTTGGCGGAGGCTGGGAGCCTTGAAAGTGCCTGCCGATGAACTCTTGGATGGCTACCACGTGAGCCCTTGTGGTTTGCGGGAAATTGCACCCCTGTGTTAGGTTCAAGACTCCAGAAGGAATTTCCTTAGAGGTAGAGTTTGCTAGCTAGTATCCCCGCTGGCCTCGAGCGTCGCGAAGCCAAGATCTACGCCAGCCTCGATCCGCAGCAGTTTCCCCAGCACATCGCCATCATCATGGACGGCAATGGTCGCTGGGCCCGCCGTCGTCACCTGCCACGTGTTGCCGGACATAAAGCCGGTGTGGCGGCAGTGCGCTCCGTGGTTGAGACCGCAGCCCGGATCGGCATTCCCGCGATCACGCTATACGCCTTCTCCGCAGAGAACTGGCAACGTCGCCCGCGTGGGGAGGTCGGCTTTCTCATGCGTTTGCTGCGGCACTACCTGAAACAGGAAGTCCCCACTCTTAATGCTAACAATATCCGGCTGGAATACATCGGGCGGCAGCACGAACTCCCGCCTGAGGTCCAGGAGCGAATGAAGTGGGCGCAGGAAGCGACCGCCAAAAACTCCGGCATGAGGTTAACGCTCGCCCTGAACTACGGTGCCCGCAACGAACTGGTGGATGCCTTCCGCGCGATGGTCTCAGCCGCGGCTAACAACGGCGGGATTGCTCATCTGCATATTGACGAAGAAACCGTGCGGCGGCATCTGTACACCCACCACCTGCCCGATCCTGATCTGGTGATCCGTACCAGCGGCGAAATGCGGCTTAGCAACTTTCTACTGTGGCAGGTTGCGTATGCGGAGATCTACGTCACCGACACCCTGTGGCCGGATTTTCGCGGAGAACAACTACTCGAAGCCATTGCCGAATACCAGCGCCGGGACCGCCGCTATGGAGGATTGTCGCCGGAAAACGGCCACAGGAAGAGCAGCCGCTAGGCGATGAAGCGCGTTGCCACCGCATTTGTTCTGATTCCGCTGGTTCTATTGGCTGTTTTGAGAGCTCCTGCTCCCTTATTTGCTCTGCTGGTCGCGCCCATTGCTCTGCTGGCGGTACGCGAGTTCCTCATCCTCGCACAGGACTACGGCGCGCAATCCTCCCGCGTGCCGACGTACATTTTTGTCGCACTGATGTTTGTAGCTATTGCGCTTGAGGGCCTGCCGAAACCGCTGATGGCCACTGGCGCTATGGTATTTGGAGTAGGTTTCGCTGCAGTGTTGTCGGCCTTCGTGTTTCTTGTTTTCGCCATGCGCAAGAGTGAATTGGCGGCCAGCTACCCGGCTGCCTCAGCCTCCACATTCGCGGTTGTGTATGTTGCTTTGCCTCTGGCTTTGATGGCGCAACTCCGCCAGCAGTGGGCGGGTGCATTTCTCTTGCTTTATCTGCTGATCGTGGTTTGGGTAGGAGACACCGCCGCTTATTACGTCGGACGAGCGATTGGACGTCACAAGCTCGCGCCGCGTATCAGTCCCGGAAAGACCTGGGAGGGTGCTGTTGGTTCTTTTGTCGCAAGCGTTGCCGTGGGAGTGTATGTGTTCTCGAATGCCCGCCCGATCAGTATGACTTTGCTGCGAGCCGGCCTCATCGATGCTTCGCAGGGATATCTGGCAATCCAAACGCCCAGTTTGACCGTGCTGATCATATTGTCCGCATTGATCAACGTCGCAGCACAATTAGGTGATCTGGCCGAATCACTGATCAAGCGAGGCGCAGGAGTGAAAGACTCTGGCTCCCTGCTGCCCGGCCATGGTGGCCTGCTCGATCGCATTGATGCCCTTCTCTTTGCTGCTCCCGTGCTGTGGTACTATGCGGCCATGCACGTGATCTCGTGATCCTGCAGCCATCCAGCCAGAGAATGAGACGTATCGCCATCCTGGGATCGACTGGTTCAATCGGTCGCAGCACCCTCAGCATCGTGGAATCCTTTTTGGATCGCTTTACCGTGGTGTCGCTGGCGGCAGGAAACAATGTGGAGCGGCTCTTAGAGCAAGCCCAACGATGGCATCCCCAGGTAGTTTCTGTTTCCCGTGAGCAGCACGCGGAACAGTTGCGTAGCAAGCTGCGCGCATCTGGACTGGCAGATATCGAAGTGGAATGCGGAACGAAAGGTTCGGTAAAGGTCGCCACCCACCCTGATGTCGATACTGTAGTAAGTGCGATTGTGGGAGTGGGAGGCTTGGAAGCCACCTATGAGGCGGTGAAAGCGGGAAAAACGGTTGGCCTGGCAAACAAGGAATCTCTGGTTGTCGCGGGAGAGCTGATTACGGCAGAAGCGCGCAAGCAGGGCAAACCGCTGCTCCCAATCGATAGCGAACATAACGCGGTGCATCAGTGCATGAGGGGCGGTACGGTTGAGGAAGTCGAGCGGATCTGGCTCACTGCGTCTGGCGGCCCGTTTCTGAACAAGCCGGCGGCGGCGTTTGAGGCCATCACGGTGGAAGAAGCACTGAATCATCCTACGTGGAAAATGGGGCGTAGAATTACTATCGACTCAGCCACTTTGATGAACAAAGGATTCGAAGTAATTGAGGCTTGCCGGCTGTTTAACCTGCCGCCCAGCAAGGTCGAAGTGGTGGTGCATCCGCAGTCCACCCTGCACTCGATGGTCGAGTTTCGAGACGGCAGCATTCTGGCGCAACTCTCAGTCACGGATATGCGGTTGCCGATCCTTTATGCGCTAACGTACCCGGAGCGGCTCGATTCGTCCCTAAAATTTAGTATGCGAGACCTCCGGCACCTTGATTTCTGCCCTCCCGATATGGATAAGTTTCCTTGCTTGAGGCTGGCTTATGAGGCGGCAGAGGCTGGTGGTTCGAAAACCATAGCTCTGAACGCAGCCGATGAAGTCGCGGTGGCTGCATTCCTCGAGGGGAAGATCGGCTTTAAGGGAATTCCTGAAGCCATCGAGAGCACAATGGGTGAAACCCGGAGGGAAAAACCACAATCTATAGAGCAGGTATTAAAGTTGGACGCTGAAGCCCGCCGGTTGGCTGAGGAGCACGTGGTCAGGCTGGGGCCGAGTGGGGTACAGCATCCCGTGCGTATTCATTGAAAGGCAGTTATTCGAGATATGCAAGATTTCTTAATCAGTGCTCTGTCCGTAGCTGTGGTGCTGGGCGTCATGATCCTGGTCCACGAGTTCGGACACTTTGCCGCCGCCAAATTCTTTGGAGTCCGCGTCGAACAATTCGCGATCGGTTTTGGGAAACGGCTGTTGGGGTTTCGCAGAGGGGACACCGACTACCGCATTAATCTGATTCCTCTCGGCGGCTACGTAAAGATGTCCGGCGAGAATTTCATGGAGCAGCGCAACGGCGCTCCTTATGAATTCATGTCCCATCCCCGCTGGCAGCGTTTCATTATCGCCTTCGCCGGCCCCTTCATGAACTTCGTCCTCGCCATCGGTCTGCTCACATTTGTTTACATGGTCCGTTACGAGCATCCGATCTATCTTGACCAACCGGCGGTGATCGGCTGGGTACTGGAAAATTCACCGGCAGCGAAAGCCGGCATTCAGCCAGGCGACAAGATTACCCGTATCGACGGGGAACCGAATCCGACGTGGGAAGATGTGATTCGCAGGGTGCTGGTGAATCAAAACCAGTCCTTGAACGTAACCTTGCAGCGCGGCAACGAGAGTTTCGAGAGGAGTATCAGCCCCCAACCAACGGCGCCCGAGCAACTCGAGAACCTGGGCTGGCTGCCGGATGAGCCGAATATTGTGACCTATCTCGACTCTGGCATGCCGGCTGCCAAAGCGGGAATCAAAATTGGAGACACGATTACGGCAGTTAATGGGCAGACGGTTCGCTCGGTCCAGGCGATGATTCGGCTGCTGCAGGAGAATAAAGACAAACCCGCACAGATTACGGGGCTCCGCGACGGGAAGGAAATGACCTTCGTGGTCACGCCGCAGCTGGAGAAGGTACCAGATGGCGAGCCGCGCTACCGTATTGGCATTCGGTCGGAACCGCAGCACGTGGACAAGCTGCCGCTGGCCAAAGCTTTTTCCAAGTCCCTGGAGCAGAACAAGAAAAACTCCGTGCTCATCCTGGAACTGCTGGAAAGGATGGTTGCCCGCAAGGTTTCCATCAAGCAGATGGAGGGGCCAATCGGAATCGCGAAGGCGTCGGGTGAAGCAGCGAAGCAGCAAGGATGGACGCCGCTGCTGTCGCTGATGTCGGCGATCAGCTTGAACCTGGCGATCTTCAACCTGCTGCCAATCCCGATTCTGGATGGCGGAGTGATCCTGCTGCTGCTCATCGAATCCATCCGCGGACGCGACATCAGCATTCAGATCAAGGAACGCATCTACCAGGTGGCTTATGTCCTGCTGATTCTTTTCGCGGTGGTGGTGATCTACAACGATCTGACTAAGGCCATCCCAGGATTCTCGCGCCTGCCGTAGCTTCTCGTTGGCAGTAAATAAACCCCCCACCCTAGTCAAAGGATGGCTACGGTGGGGCACCCCTCGAGTTTCTTGCTCAGATCATCCGATGCGCGCACACACCGCTTTGACTTCGGTGTAGTTCTCAAGGACTTCGTGACCCATCTCACGACCCCATCCTGACTGCTTGTACCCGCCAAAGGGCAGCGCAGCGTCGAAGATGTTGTAGCAGTTGATCCAGACCGTGCCCGCCCGCAGCTCAGCAGCTAGAGAATGGGCTTTGTTAATGTCTTTCGTCCAGACCGCGGCCGCCAATCCGTAAATATTGTCGTTGGCGCGGTTGACCATCTCCTCGGCCCGCTCAAAGGGCAGCGCCGCGACTACAGGTCCGAAGATCTCTTCCTGCACAATCTTCATTTTGTCGTTTGTGTCGACCAGAACGGTAGGTTCTACAAAGTACCCGTGCTGGCCGTGGCGCTTACCACCCACGACAGCCTTCGCGCCTTCCGATACGCCGGATTCCAGATAGCCGCAGACTCGATGCAATTGCTCCTCGGAAACCAGCGGACCCATCTGCGTCTTAGGATCCAACCCCGGCCCGATGCGGATTTTCTTTGCCTGCTCGGCCACACCGTTCACTACTTCGTCGAAAATGTCTTTCTCGACATAGAGCCTGGAGCCTGCGCAGCAGCACTGGCCGTGATTGAAGAAAATAGCGCTGGCTGCTCCGGGAATTGCGACTTTCAGGTCAGCATCTTTGAAGACAACGTTGGGCGACTTGCCGCCCAGTTCGAGGGAAACCTTTTTCAAATTACCGGCCGAGGCGTGAACGATCAGCTTTCCAACTTCTGTCGACCCCGTAAACGCGACCTTATCGACGTCGGGATGTGCCGCCAACGCTGCCCCGGCAGTTTCACCGTATCCGGGAACGATGTTGACGACTCCTTCCGGGAATCCGGCTTCCTGAATCAACTCGCCCAGCCGCAGCGCTGAGAGCGGGGTTTGTTCGGCCGGCTTCAGAACGACGCAGCAGCCCGCTGCCAGCGCTGGGCCGAGCTTCCAAGCAGCCATCAACAGAGGGAAATTCCAGGGAATGATTTGGCCCACCACTCCCACCGGTTCACGCAGGCTGTAAGCAAAATAACGCGCGCCGGGAGTGTAGGGCACGGAAAGCGGAATCGTGTTGCCTTCGATCTTGGTCGCCCAGCCAGCCATGTAGCGGAACAAGTCGACGGCCAATGGAACGTCGGCGGCACGAGCCACGGTCAGGGGCTTACCATTGTCGAGGCTTTCCAATTCAGCAAATTCTTCCAGATTCTTTTCAATCAGGTCCCCCAGCTTCCAGATCAGGCGCCCGCGCTCGGAGACTGTCATTTTCCGCCACGGGCCATTTTCAAACGCATGCCGCGCGGCTCTTACTGCCAGGTCGATATCGGCGGCATTTCCTTCGGCGACGTGGGCGAGAACCTTGCCGGTGGCGGGATCGTAGGTGGCAAAGGTGTTGCCCGACACTGAATCCACCCACTTGCCATTGATCAACATCTTGCGGGTTGAGGCGATGAACTTCGACACGCTATCTTGCAGCTGAACCGGAGCGGTTGCAGTTGTGGTCATTTCTGTTTGTCCTCCTGGAGCGGAGCGCCGGTGAGGGCTGAGACCGCTCGCGTCACGATATGATTTCGGCACAGGCGCGCTGCGTTAGGCCTGCTTAGGTGACTGGGTGCAGATAACGCGAATACCGCCTGGAAAGACGTACTTCTCGAATCAATCTGGTTGGCCATCCTCGTAGTCCGGGCGAAGGAAACTGTACCACAAGCCCGCATTTTGAGTCCGGCCCTGAGGATGTTTTGAAAACAGGGAACTTGGAACTTGCAGATTACCTGTTCATCCTGTCAACCGGCTTGCCCAGACCAGCACCGCTATCCCCAGCACAATGCGATAAACGGCAAAGGGAACGAACCCACGTTTGCGCACCCAGTTGATGAACCACGCCACTACGGCATAGGCGACAATGAAGGAAACCACAAACCCAATCGCCAGAACCACCCATTCGTGAGGGTTTGCCGGGGCCGTCCCAATCGGATGACCTCCTTCTTTGGGCGACCGGAGCGATCTCAGCAGGTCGTATAACGTGGCTGCGGCCATGGTCGGCATGGAAAGGAAGAAGGAAAACTCCAGGGCCGCCGATCGCGACATCCCCGCCAACTGTCCCGCTGCGATAGTTGCCATGGATCGCGAAGTCCCGGGAAAGACCGCGGAAAAAATCTGGCAGAAGCCAATCCATATCGACTGCAGCGGCCTGATGTATTCGATATCTTCCGTTCGCCGCCTGGGGATACCGCGATCATAAAGGGCGTCCACGATCCACATTACGATACCCCCGACAAGCAACGATGCGCCCATGATCGCCAGGCTTTCCAGGTGCTTGCCAATCACCTTGGTCAGCAGAAACGCCGGAACAGCAGTCACAATGAATGCCAGGAGGATGAGCGATAGCGGGTGCGTAAGAACAGTTCTATCGCCGTTGGCGCCTCTGGGGAACGTCCGTAGAAAGTCTGCGATGCGCTTGCGGAAAAATATCGGTAGGCAGAGGATGGCTCCCAGCTGAATCACGATGGAAAACATCTTCCAATAGCCATTTCCCAGATCCACACCCAGGACCGCCTCGGAAATTCTCAGATGCGCCGTAGAGCTTACGGGAAGAAATTCAGTCAGACCTTCTATTACGCCCAGCAGCAGAGACAGCAGGTAATCGTTCATTCCACCGCGTTTCCATACGTGGGAATCTGTTGATCGATCATGTATATCAGACTCTTCGAGCGGTAGGCCCAGTCGCTTTGTGGGTACTTCTCAATCACCCGCTGTCCCAAGGCCTTGGCTTTCGCGCGCGCGCCTTCAATTTTGTTGTTCTTGTTTTCGCTCTTGTAAATCTCAATCAGTGTTGATTGCCGCCAAGCCGCGTTGTACAGCGCCTCAGGTGCCGCCGGTGAGCCGGGGTGGTCGTCGGCATATTTCTCATACATCTCGGACTCTTTTTCCGGACACTTCGACAGCCCCTCCCAGTCGCCGCACAGCTTGTTCTCGATCAGATGATAGGAAGCCAGGTCTGCCCATTTGGTTCCCGGGAATTTCTTGATCACCATTTTCATGAACTGCTCATCGATGGGTATGTGCAGGCCGGGGTCGCGTTCCTTCGACGAGGGACGCGTCCGTACGTCGGCGGCATCGATCTGCCACTGAATATCGGCAGCACGGTACAGACCTTCTCCCGCCAAAGGCGAATTGGGGAAGTACTCGCTGGTGCGGTAGTAAAGGCGTCTGGCTTCCGCCGCAGCCTCCCTGCGGCCACCACGACGGCTGGCCTCCAGTTCGCAACGGGCAGCCTCGCCGAACATGACTCTGTCTCCATCCGGCGTCGTCGCGCGCACTACTCCCTTGTCCACGATCCATCCGGTGATGTCGCGTTCCCGCGATACGCTCGCCAGCACATGCAACCAGTTGCGGCTCTTTTCCAGGATCGCCACCTCGCGCCCGCGATCAATATTGCCCAGCTTGGCAGAACTCGAGTCCGGGGAAAGGAAGATCTGCGCCGGCCTGACCATGATGGCGTGCTCCACTTCTGCTGCCGCCGGAAAGACCAGTGCGGCAATGCAGCACAGCAACATCCAGCATCGCTTGTTCACTGCCAATCCTCCCCCGAGGTTCATATGCTTTGATTTCCCACTCAAGCCAGAAGAGGGCTTCAGTGGGCCACATCGTGTCATGTGGAGCGCTCGATAAGGATCTTCGCCAGCAGATCCGGTTCCACATTTCCACCGCTCAGGATTGCCACCGTGTTGCGGATGGTGAGAAGCCTGTCCCCATGAAACAGAAAGGCGGCGGTGGTCACCGCGCCACTCGGTTCGGCTACCAGCTTTGCGTTCAGAGCGAGAAACCGCATGGCAGCAACGATCTCCGCTTCGCTGACCGTCACGATGTCGTCCACATAATGTTGGATGTGCGCAAACGGTATTTCCCCTACCGACTGTGTGCGCAAGCCGTCAGCCAAAGTCTGCGATACGCGTTCCGCAGGCAGCTCGACGATCCTTCCTGCTCGCAGGCTCTGGAAGGCATCGTTCGCTAACTCCGGTTCCGCTCCAATCACTTTGACCTGTGTCCGACAAAGCTTCAGTGCAGCGGCAACTCCGCTGATCAAGCCTCCTCCGCCGACAGGAACCAGCACCAACTCCACATGTGACAAATCTTCCAGGATCTCCGGGCCGATCGTGCCCTGGCCGGCAATAATCTTCTCGTCGTTATATGGCGGAACGATTGTCAGTCCGCGTTCTTTTGCGATCTCTTCCGCTCGCGCTTTGCGCTCGTGGCTTCCCGGTCCCACGAATACGATCTCCGCGCCGCGGGCGGAAGTGCCATCGACCTTGATCTTCGGGGCATTCCGGGGCATGACCACTGTGGCCTTCACTCCCAAGGTTTTGGCCGCGTATGCGACGGCCTGGGCATGATTGCCGCTGGAATATGAAATGACACCACGGCGGCGCTCCGCATCTTCCAGACTGGCAATCTTGTTGTAAGCGCCCCGCAGCTTGAACGAGCCGACCGGTTGCAAGCTTTCCGGCTTCAAGATGAGCTTGCGCCCGTCGATCGGCTTAGCAAGGGGAATGAGTGGAGTACGCGCAGCTACTCCCTGCAAGCGCGACTGCGCCAGTTTGATGTCGCTGAGGGATACGATAGGAAACCTGACTCCTCGGGAAATCACGGGCAATTTCTCGCCCGCCTAACTCAAATCTCCAGAATCACCGGCATGATCAGCGGCCGCCGGGCCGTATTCTTGGCGATAAAACGCTTCAGATCCTGCCGGATCTTTTCCTTAATCACACCATAATCGGCTTTTTCTTCGTCACTGGAAGCCTCCAGGGTGTTCACCACCACTGTCCTGGCGTCGTCCATAAAACCGTTTTCGCCGATGGCAGCGAAGCCGCGGGTCACGATTTCCGGTTGTGTCTCCACACGCCCGGTCAGCTTATTAATGGCGATAATCGGCAGCACAATCCCGTCTTCGCTTAGATGACGTCGGTCGCGAATGACCAGCTCTTCCACCACATCTCCCATGGAGTTGGAATCGATGCACACCCGCCCCACCGGCACACGTCCAGCCCTGCGTGCTCCCAGTTCGTCGAATTCCAGAATGTCGCCGCTCTCGATCATCATCACTTGCCCGACCGCTCCGTGCATGCTGCGCGCCAGATCGGCGTGGCGCTTCAGTTGACGGTATTCACCATGAATGGGAATGAAATAGCGTGGCTTCACCAGATTTATGATCAGCTTCAATTCTTCCTGGCTGGCGTGTCCGCTGACGTGCACCGGCGGACTCGAACCGTCTTCGTACACCACCAGCGCATCGCGGCGGAACAGATGATCGATCATGCGGTAGATCGATTTCTCGTTTCCGGGAATGATGCGCGCCGAGAGCACCACCGTATCTCCCGGCTCGATCTTGGCGTGCTTGTGATTGTCCACGGCGGCGCGCGATAGCGCCGACATCGGCTCGCCCTGCGTGCCGCTGATCAGTACGCAGACTTTATCCGGCGGATACTTCTTAATGTCGCCGGGATGGATCAACACGCCGTCCGCGACATCCACGTAGCCCAGATCCTGCGCGATCTCCGCTGACTCCACCATCGATCGCCCAACCAGCGCCACTTTGCGGCGGTATTCTTCCGCCAGCTCCAGCGCCAGCTTGATGCGATGTATCGAAGACGAGAAGCACGAGATGAACAGCCTCCGGTTCGCTCGCGAGAACATCTCATCGAATTTGCGGCGCACTGCGCGCTCGCTCGGCGTGTATCCCGTGCGCTCTACATTTGTGGAATCCTGAAACAGCGCCAGCACGCCTTCCTTGCCGTACTCCGCGAAGCTGTGCAGATCAAACAGTCGGTTATCCGTCGGCGTGGGATCGACTTTGAAATCGCCGGTATGAATGATGACCCCGAGCGGGGTGTGGATCGCCAGCGACACGCAGTCCACCAGGCTGTGCGTTACTCCGATGGGGTGGATGGTGAACGGCCCAATCTTGAATCGCTCGCCGGCGCGGATTTCGATAAGCCGCGCATTGTCCAGCAGCCCATGCTCTTCCAGCTTGCCTTCCACGTAAGCCAGCGTGAACTCGGTGCCATAGACGGGAACATCGAGCTCCTGCAGCATCGAAGGCAGGCCGCCGATGTGATCTTCGTGGCCGTGGGTGAGCACGATGGCTCGTACATGCTGCCGGTTTTCGATAAGGTACGTGATATCGGGAACAACGATGTCAACGCCCAGCAACTCGGCCTCGGGGAACATCAGGCCGGCATCGATGACGATGATGTCATCTCCCCAGCGCACGGCCATGCAGTTCATACCGAACTCGCCCAGCCCGCCCAGGGGCACTACATGTAGCTTCGCCGCTGGCATGTAAATTCCGATGCTAACACGAAGACAATTGTGAAGTTGGAAGTAAGAAGGTGGAAGTAAGAAGTCCTAACCGCCTCGGTTGCTCATCCAATTGCTCAGGAGAATGCAGATGTATCACGTACGCCAGGATGACCTGCCTTTCGTCGGCAGCTCGCATCAATTTGTCGGAGCTGAGGAGGGTAACACAGGCGTTTCAGTGTTCCTCTTCCAGGGCAAACCCGGATCTGGACCGGGTCCACATCGCCACCCTTATGATGAGATTCAGTTCATTCGCGAAGGCCGCGGTGTCTGGACCGTCAACGGCAATACCTTCGAAGGGCTCGCGGGCGATATTTTTGTCATCAAGGCGGGCGAGATTCACAGCTTCAAAGCAATTGGTGATTCGCTGCTTGTGCAGCTGGACGTCCACCTCAGTCCGCGCTTTATACAGGAGAACCTCTAGGGGGTCTGGTTGGTGATACCGACGGCAAAACGCTCCCTCGCCCCTTTAGAGGGGAAGCGACAGAGCGGACGGAAGCGATTACGGAACCGAAAGCGGGAGTCGAAACGATAGTGGGTCAACGAGTGTAGCGGCGATTTATCGCCAACTATGCGACCTAGTGGGGACAGAAGACACGAATCGAGGCGAATCCGATGGGTAGACTGGGTTTCGCGGGATGCTTGTACAATGTCTTCCGTTCTTGAGGTCAAAAAGTAGTAGTCTCGGGTCAAGGAGCATTGCTGCCCATGGAAAAGAAAAGCAGCCTTAGAGCCATACACCTGTTGAAAGGTTGGGGTGGAATTTTGACGGGCCGCTCGCCGCTGATGTCCATCGAGATCACCCGCGAGTGCCCCCTGAGCTGCCCCGGTTGCTACGCCTACGGAGATAATCACATCGGTGGGGAATCGAACTTGCGCGACCTTAGCGACTTCAAGGGCGACGAACTAGTGGACCGGGTTGTGGACTTGATCCGCCGCTACCGGCCACTGCATGTCTCGCTCGTCGGCGGAGAGCCCATGATGCGGCACCGGGAACTGGAGACGATGATCCCGCGCATCACCGCATTGGGGACTTTCGTGATGCTGGTGACGAGCGCTGTCATCCCTATTCCAAAGCGCTGGATGAAGTTCAAAGACTTCCGCGTCACTATCTCCGTCGACGGGTTGCCCGAGCATCACGACGTCCGCCGCAAGCCCGCAACCTATGAGCGCATCCTGCGCAATATCGCGGGCTGCGACGTCAATGTGCACTGGACCATCACGCGGCCCATGATGGAGCGCGACGGTTACGTGGAAGAGTACATACGGTTTTGGAGCGAACGTCCGGAGGTGAACTTCATCTGGGTCAGCACGTATTCGCCTCAGAGGGGCGAGGATACGGCAGAGATGCTGAGGCCCGAACATTACCATCGGCTCATCGGTGTGGTGCCGGAACTACGCCGTCGCTACCCGAAGTTCCTTTTCAATGAGGGGATCGCGCGCACCTTGCTGGCTCCGCCTCGCGACCCTGATGACTGCATCTTTTCCAAGATGTCGGTGAACTACACCGCCGATCTGCGGACGCGCGTGGAGCCGTGTATCTTTGGCGGCGATCCGGACTGCAGCAGGTGCGGATGCGCCATCAGTTCCGCACTCCACTGGATCGGCCACCGCAAAGTGGCCGGGCCACTCACCGTCGGCCACCTGGTACGCGGGTCGGTCCGTGTGGGCAAATTCGCCGCAAACTTCCGACCCGGCGTTCGCGAGGCGCTCCGCTGGGAGCGCAACCTGGCCGCAGCTACTGTGCGTCCAGACAAGCTAGTGCAGATCGTTTCACCCTACCGCGAACCGGGTAATGCGGCCGAAGAAGGGTCTTGAGTGCGTGCAGCCGTTGAATCCAGATTGACCGCACAAGAGAGCCTCCTTGCAACCGACACTGGGCGTGTTCCTGAGCGGTAGCGAAGCCGGGATCAAATCACTGTCTTACTTCTCACTTCGTACTTCTGACTTCTTACTTACTAGTACGCCTTCGCGATCACCACTCGCCGCTCCACCCTCTCACCTGTGACTATGCACTTGCCCGCGCCATCGTACTCATCGACCAAAGGAATGTTCCGCACCGTCGCCTTGAATTCCTTCAACCGCGCATCACAGGCCGGGTCGTCCTTCAGGTGAGCCATCACGAACTTCCCGCCCCCCTTCTCCGCTGTCACTGGGTTCAGAATCTCCTCCACTTCCTCAATCGAGTTGGCCAGCACCGTGTTCTGCTTCATCCGCTCTCGCGCGCGATCGTAGAGCGCCTTCTGCATCGCCTCCAACGCCACCGAAACCCGCTCCTTGACCCCAGTCTGCGAAACTGTCTCCTTCTCTCCCGTATCCCGCCGCTTCAGCACCACATTGCCCGAGGCCAGGTCGCGTGGCCCCAGCTCCATCACCAGCGGGACGCCTCGTCGCTCCCAATGAAAGAATTTCGCTCCCGGAGAGTGCTCCTCGCGCCCATCCACCTTGGCGCCGAGATCGATAGCCAATTTGTGCGCTGTCTCCAGCACGCGTGCCCGTTCTTCATCTTTGCGATAGATGGGCACCACGATGGTTTTGACCGGCGCAACTCTCGGCGGAAGAACCAGCCCCTTGTCGTCGGAGTGGGTCATGATCAGCCCGCCCACCATGCGCGTGCTGACGCCCCAACTGGTTTGCCAGACGTAATCCAGCTGGCCGTCCTTGTTTTGAAACTGCACGTTGAAAGCTTTCCCGAAATTCTGCCCCAGGTCGTGGCTGGTGCCCGCCTGCAGCGCCAGCCCGTTCTGCATCATGGCTTCGATGGAGTAGCTGCGCAGCGCCCCTGCGAATTTTTCGGCCGAGGTCTTGATGCCCTTGATTACCGGCATCGCCGCCACCTGTTCGGCGACTTCTGCGTAAATATCCAGGATTCGCAATACCTCTTCGAGCGCTTCCTCGTGCGTCGAGTGGGCAGTGTGCCCTTCCTGCCAGAGAAATTCGGTTGTGCGCAGAAACATGCGGGTTCGCAATTCCCAGCGCATCACATTGGCCCACTGATTGATCAGCAGGGGCAGGTCGCGCCAGCTGCGAATCCATTTGGCAAAGAAATGGCCAATGATCGTCTCCGAGGTCGGCCGGATCACGTAGGGCTCTTCCAGTTCCTTGCCGCCGGCGATCGTCACCACAGCAAGCTCGGGCGCGAAGCCCTCGACGTGCTCGGCTTCTTTCTTCAGGAAGCTCTGCGGAATGAGCAGCGGAAAATAGAGATTCTCGTGTCCGGCAGCCTTGAAGCGCTGATCCAGTTCTCGCTGCAACGCCTCCCACACGGCGTAGCCGTTGGCCTTGATCACCATGCAGCCTTTGACGATCTCGGCCGGTTCGGCCATGTCTCCGGCGAGAACTACATCCTGATACCACGCGGCAAAATCCTCGCTGCGGCCAGTAATTGGGGTTTGTGCCATACCCGCCCAATTTACATTAGTTCACTGAACGGTGCGGATTGCTATTGCGGGCTCGCGTTTCGGGGATGTTGGAAAGCCTTCTCCGGCAACAGAGGCAGCGTTGAAGTTGCACGTATTAGATTGGTTAGAGCCGTACGCGAAGCAAACCAGAAAACATCAATTCACGATCGGAAGAAAGCGGCGCCCCAACAGCTTTGGAGTCCTTGACATTTCGAAGCGAGGGTCGCCTGAGCCGGTTCATTTCACGTGGCACCATGCCGGTGGCATCGGCAAGAGCCATGAGAAACAAGAAAACAAACCCCACGCAGACCCACTTGAGTCCCGTCACTTCTGTCGCTCCCAATTGCGAAGGTTGGCTGGAAGCATGGCTAACCATCACCAAGCCTAGAGATACCGCCCATAATGGACTTGATCAATAGCCATTTTGACGAACTCTGGTATTACCATTATGCTCACCCCCCATGAAGCGCGCACCTTTGCTGCTGTTCGCCCCGACCGCGCTGGACCCTAATTCGCCTGCGCCCCTCCATCGTCAGCTTTACGAGTGGTATCGTGAGGCGATCCTCAATCGGCAGCTGCGTCCGGGAACACGGCTCCCTTCTACTCGGGCCCTGGCCGCGGAACTGAACGTCTCGCGGATCCCGATCCTTAATGCTTTTGAGCAGTTGCTTGCCGAAGGCTACATCGATAGCCGTGTGGGCGCAGGGACCTTCGTCGCGTGCTCCCTTCCCGATGATCTGTCGCGCCCTCAGCGCGTGCATTCGCCAATTTCTGCCAGGCGGTCGGCACGCAAAATTTCCAGCTACGCCAAAACTCTGCTTTCGGCAGGAGCACAACCATGGGCACCCATTCGTGGCGCATTTCGGGTCAGTTTGCCCGAGTGGCATCAATTTCCGTTCGAAGACTGGGGTCGCCTGGTTGCGCGGCACGCGCGAAAAATTTCCCTGAGTCTCTTCGATTACAGCAATCCGCTGGGCTACCTTCCATTCCGCAAAGCGATTGCCGAGTACCTGGCGACCTCACGGTCTGTGCGTTGTGATCCGAGCCAGATTATGGTGGTAACCGGATCGCAGCAGGGTCTGCAACTCGCATCTCGCGTTCTCCTCAACGCTGGCGTTTCCGTGTGGATGGAAGAGCCCGGCTACCGCGGGGCCCGGCTGGCGCTGGCAAGCGCAGGTGCTCGCCTTGTTCCGGTTCCGGTCGATGAAGAAGGCTTGAATGTCGCCGCCGGCATACGGGGTTGCAGGAATCCGCGGGCCGTTTACGTGACTCCTTCACATCAATATCCCCTGGGGATGACGATGAGCGCAGCCCGCCGGCTGGAACTCTTGAACTGGGCAACTCGTAGCGGCTCCTGGATTCTTGAGGATGACTATGACAGCGAGTTTCGTTTCTCCAGCCGCCCTATTGCCGCTCTACAGGGAATGGATTTCAGTCAGCGAGTCATCTACATCGGAACTTTTAGCAAGGTACTGTTTCCTGCTCTCCGCCTGGGGTATCTTGTTATTCCCAAAGACGTCGTGCCCGCATTCATTGCCGCGCGCGAGGCCAGCGACCTGTTTACCTCCACTGTTTACCAGGCCGTTCTTGCGGAATTCATCACACAAGGTCATTTTGCACGGCACCTCCGCAAAATGCGGATGCTTTACCTGCAGCGGCGCAATGCACTGGTTGATGCCCTGGGCAAGGAACTCGACGGTCTGCTGGAAATCCTCAAAGCCGACGCAGGCATGCACCTTGTAGGTTTGCTTCCGAGACGATTTCAGGACGTGGCCGTTTCTGAGGCGGCGGCGCGGGAAAGACTTTCGGTAATGCCCCTCTCGATCTGTTACCTGCGGCCCGCGCCGCGTCCTGGTTTGATTCTGGGCTACGCAGCCTGTGGTCCGAATGAGATTCAGGAGGGCGTACGTCGCTTGTCAAAAATTCTCCGTACCCTATAGGTGAGCGAACCCGCTATTTCTCAAACGGCTAGGCTGCCGGTGTGAGTTAAACTGGAGTCGTCTCATGGCCGAACCACTGAAGCATCCCTGGCTGACCTCGCGTATCGAAGCTGTGCTCAAACGTGGATTTCAGCAAGCTTACGAGACCGTCAAAGTCGACCCTCAGCATTATCTCTGGCACTTGCAGGCCGCTCATGGCGTGCCAGTCACCACTTTTCAGGGACTCTTTTCTGTTCCCCTGGATCAGCTCGACAATATCTCGGCAGGAACCATTCGCGCCAGCATGAAAATCGCGGCTGCTGAAGGCGCGGGTTTTGGATTGGGTGGAATTCTGACCCTGGTGCCCGATCTTGGCATCCTCGCGGTCATCACTCTGCGCATGATCGAGAAGCTCAGCCTGACCTACGGCTTCCAGTTCAATACCGATGAAGAAGTGGCGGAGCTCTGGATCGCCGCTGCCAGCGCCGCCGGTGTGGACATCAGCCGTGAGTTGCTGGAAAAGGAGGTGGTCAATCGTTTTGTGCCCAAAGTGATCCAACGAATCGCTGCCCGCGCCAGCACGGAATTCGTTGAAAAGTGGTCTGCGCGTCTAATTCCATTTGCCAGCTCCATTATCGGTGCAGGCCTCAACTACTACTTCGTTCGTGTCTGGGGAGAACGTGCCATGCGTCACTTCCGCCAGAAGCATCTCGCGATGCGCGAGCGCATGCGCGCTGTTGAACTAGAAGGTGTGAATTCTCCGCTCACCTTGCAACCGTAAAGGCTATTCCCTCTTCATACTCCTGACTTTTGTTTTCAGGAGTCCGTCATGGAAATCCAGTCCTATTTTCAGTCTTTGCAGGAAACTCTGCGCACTTCAGCGCACGTCAAGACCGTCTATGGCGAACCGATCAGTGCCGAGGGCCGCACCATTGTTCCGGTCGCTCGCATACGTTACGGTTTCGGCGGTGGATTCGGGCAGGCACCCAATGGTCAATCGAACAACCAAGACGCCAGCCGTGAGGGGGGCGGAGGTGGGGGCGGCATTGTAGCTGTGCCCGTTGGGGTTATCGAAGTCTCAAACCAGGGCACTCGGTTTATCCCTATCCAAAGTCGCAGGAAACTGGCGTTGGCGGCAGCCGTTGGCGTTTTCCTGGGAAGCATGGTTGGCAGAAGACGTCGTTCGCGCTAGTGCTTAGCGCTGGATACCACGGACCAGATCATCTACAATCCCCCCGCTTAGTGGGGTGAAGAATGATCGGCAAATTCTCGCTCAGCCGGCGTGAAGTGCTGGAACGCTGCATTGCCTTTGGAGCCGTGACTCTGGCTGGTTCGCTGACGCCGTCGCTCGCAGCAGCCGCGTGGGAACAACACGAACGAAATCTGTCTCCAACGCCAGCCTGCGAATTGGGTCCGTTTTATAAGCGACTGGCGCCCAATACGGGCGAAATGCGGCATCCCGGAGACCCCGGCATGCCGCTCTCAATTTCCGGGGTGGTGTACAACATGCGCGGCGAGGTCCTGCCCGATGCGACTCTGGAACTTTGGCAAACCGATCATCTTGGTCACTACGATCTGGAAGGCTACCGCTACCGCGCGGTTCTGCACTCCGATTCCAAAGGAGCTTACGCGGCCGAGTCGGTCATTCCCGGACATTATCCCGACCGCGTTTGCCAGCACGTCCATTACCTGATCACGGCTCCCGGACACAAGCCGCTCATCACTCAGCTCTACTTCGCAACCGATCCCGTGTTCGAAGGTGATCCGGCGAAGAACTACAACCGCGATCCTCTGATCAGCAGCCGCGAATTGGTCCGTCCAGTGATGCTCGTGGGCGATCCCAAGGATGTGCATGCCTCGGTGCATTTCGAACTAGTTCTGGAGAAGGCATAGCAGTGATGACTGACAGCTTTCGCATGCGAAATATCCTGCTGATATTTGCTGTCGCTCTCGCGATGACCGCCGGGGCGCAAAATCTTCGTCGCGCAACCCGAGTTACCCTGCCTGCCACTCCGCGCAGTGTGCAGTTCTCGCCAAGCGGGCAGCAGGTCGCCGTGCTTGCCGGAGACGACAAGCTTCGGCTCATCAATCTGCCTTCCGGGCAAGTTCTGCTTGCTGTCGATGCGCAGGATAAGCGCCGCATCACCGCCTTTGCCTATTCCGGAGATGGCCGCTGGCTGGCGGTCGGAGATCGCGCTGGAGCCGTCAGCTTAATAGACAGCAGGAGTGGCTCAGTGGCGAAGAAGTGGACAGCTGCGGAAAAGGGAATCGATACCCTAGTGCTCTCCGCTGACGGAAGCAAACTCGCGGTCGGGGCCGGTGATCTTCCCGGTCGAGTCTGGGATACCGCAAGTGAACCGGCCCTGCGCCTTACCACTCATCCTGAATTCGGCGGGCTGACGTCGGCGGCTTTCAGTTCCGACGCGCACCTCCTCCTGACTGCGGACGGCGATACCGTCGTGCGCCTCTATGACGTGAACTCGGGAAAGAAATTGGCGAGCAATCGGGATCTGCTGCTCGAATCGTTTGGCACGGCCTTCATCCCTGATGGCCACTACGCCGTCGTCGGAGGCGCAGACCCGGCGATCCTGTTCTTCGATCCAGCTACAGGAAAAACGAAACGAAAACTCGGCTCTCATCCCGGCGTAGTTGACTCGATTACGGCTGCGCCGGATGGAAAGCATCTCATCGTGACCTATTTCGATGCCACCGGTCTGACTAAGCCGATGCCGATCCTTTATTGGGACATTGCGACGGAAAAGTCTCAAGTCATCTCCGACGGCAAAGGAGTGATTGGTTGCGGCGTTGCGAAGGATCAGATCTGGGTTGCCACTGCAAAGGACAACACTCTCGAACTCTGGCGCTGGGAATAGTCGCCGAACGGTTCATGACCTTGTCCTTTCTAAACAAGTCTGACTTCTGACTGATGCAGAGTGCTGACTACTCTCCTCACCCGAACAGGCCTATCTGCTCCGGCAATGCCGGCAAAGATGTTTCCGCTTCTAGCTCCGCAAGGCGTTCGCTTCGTAAGAGCATCCCATGTTTCTTCTTCAGTGCCGACATCATCTGCGATATTCGCTTGCGATAGGCCGTGGGAACGAATGCCCGCTCCTGATATCGCTTGCGATAGCTTTCCACTAGCTGCGGGAATTCTCTCTCCAGGAACGGCAGGAAGACTGCCGCCGAGCACGGCTTCAGAAACAGCGGATTAGCGAAGATGTGCCTGGCACCGGCTTCTTTGGCTGCGGCTACCAGCGGAGCGAGATTGCGCATGCTGTCCGTGATCCCCGGAATGACCGGCGCACAACTGATTCCGGTCTCGAGGCCGTAGCGGCTGAGCGTCCTCACCGCCTCCAGCCGCAGGTCGGGACGCGGAGCGCGTGGTTCCAAAATTCGCGCCAGCTGCGTGTCAAGCGTGGTGATGGTGATGTTTACGGATATCTGGTTATGTTCCGCGATTCGCCGCAGCACATCCACATCGCGCAGAACCAGGTTTGATTTGGTCACAATACCGATCTCCAGCCCCAGATGATGAGCGAATTCTTCCAGGATCGCCCGCGTCACCTGATACCGGCGCTCCGCGGGCTGGTAGGGATCAGTGGCCGTGCCGATGGCGATCATCTCGCCGGGCTTGGTCTTCTTCAGGTCGCGCCGAAGCTGTGCCGCCACGTTCTGCTTAACATAGATTTTGCGTTCGAAGTCTTCGCCGTTACGCATCTCCATGAACTCATGCGTGTAGCGCGCATAGCAGTACTTGCAGGCAAATTCGCACCCGCGGTAGGGGTTGATGGTCCACTTGAACGGCATGTAGGGTGCGCTGCAGCGATTCAGGATAGACCGCGTATCGATGGTGAAGTATTCGACATCATGCCCCTCACGAATCGACTCACCCTGTGCCGCCAGACGCGCAATTCCCACCAGACCTTGCGGTTGCGATTCTTTCATTGAGGGTTTAAGGACGAGGGGAAGTGTAGCCATAGGTCAAAGCCCCACTTTCGCTTTTTATTCGCCTATGATACCACAAACGCCTAATGGTCTTCATTGAGGCGATTGAATGTATTGATCCTTTTTTTGAGGGGGGGTGACGACATTCTTGCGACAGAAAAAGCCGGCGCTACATCGATGGAGTTAGTGCGCACTGTGTACCAAGCACGCATGAGAAGTTCTGACCGGGGTTTCGACTATGAAATATCTGCTTACTGCAATCATGATCGCCAATGCTGCGCTCTTCGTGTTCGGAGCGGTGCAGCACGTAGGCTTTACGATTGGGCCATTTCACGAGCCGCATATTATTCCCGCCGCAATTGTGGAATCGATATGTGCGCTTTCGCTTTTCCTGGGCGCGACTGCGCTTGTTAGGCGCTGGTCGAATTCCTGGGGAACGTCTTTGATTACCAATCTAATCGCAATGTGTGGTGTCTTTTTGGGGATGATAGCTCTGGCTGCAGGCAGGGGACCGCGGACCGCCAGTAACGATCTCTACCACCGCATCATGCTCATCCTGATTGCTGTGAGCGTGCTGATCTTGTTCGCGGCGCGATCGGCGTTGAAGCAGAGTTAAGCGAGGTTGCCCTGAGGGGGCGCAATCTTGAAGGCTCTGTCTGCTTTCCCAGCGTAGGGACGAGAAAAAGGGCCGCCGTATCGACGGCCCGTTAGTTGCGAATTCCAAGAGTAGACTGTTATCTCTCAGCCAAGCCGGCTCGGACCCTCACCTTCTTTGCAGCGGCTGCTTCCTCATCGTCTGTCAGTTCTTCGTAATCGCACGGGGAAGGCACGTAGTCTTCAAAGGTGCTGGCGGTCTCGTACAGGCGGACCGGTTTAATTCGAGTCTGGTTCACACGGAGCTGGAAGACGTCGAACCGGTTGTACCGGCCGATGATGTCGTGCGCTTCTTTCAGGACGATTGATTCGCTGACATCGATATCGGCAATGGCAAAGCCCTCGCCGCCGACGATGGGCTCTCCAATGACCTGTCCATTGGGTCCCACGATCATCGAGGCCGATTTGGTGGCATTCTCAAGTAGCGTCCGGTTATCGGGAACTCCACCTGAGATCTGCTCGATGGCGTCATCGTCGAGCGAAGAGGATGAGGCAATCACAAACACCTTGCCTTCAAAGGCATGTGCGGCCGAGCGTAGGCGGATGATTTCTTTCGTGTCATAGGACCCACCTGCCGCGACACTGCGGCGGAAGGGCCAAGCCGGCGGATAAGTAGCGATGTGGATCTGCTCGCCCTGTGCAAGCAAAGAAAAACGAGCGAGAGTATTGGTGTTCTCACCGCAAATCAGAGTGCCAATCTTGCCAATCTCGGTCATCACGGGACGCAGATCGGAAGCATCGCCGGGAGTCCAGGCGAGCATTTCCGCCCAAGTCGGCATCAGCTTCCGATGGCGGTTAATGAGTTTGCCCTTTCTGTCAAACAAGAGCTGCGTACACCACATGGCACCCATGCTGTAGTCGCTCTTCTCGGTGCAGCCCACGGACAGGAAAATCTCGTTGGCCCACGCGATTTCTCCCAATTTTCGAGTACGAGCGCTGGGCACCAGCACGGCATTCTCGAAGAGCCGCTTGTAGTAATCGTGCTGATCAATCGGTGCGTGCAGGATCGTCCACACGGGAAAGGTAGGAATGAAGGATTCCGGGAAGACCACCAGATCTGCGCCCTTCTCTTTTGCCTTTGGGACCAACTGGGCGATCTTGTCAATGGTAGCGTCCCGGTCAAGGAATACTGGTGCCGCCTGCGCAGCGGCAGCTTTAAATACAGGGTACTTGTCGCCTGGCATCAAAGTCCTCCTTCGACGTGCTAATGATGCTGGTACGGAGCCGGAATTTGTCAGACTCGCGAACAGTGGCGTTACTGAGGCCTCCGATTTGGTCTTCAGGACTCGGCGCCCAGGCCGCTGCGCGACCGGACGGCAAGTTCCCGGAACTTAACGGCAGATGCTTTGTCCTGAGTGAAAACAGAACCTAGATACGTGAGCAAGAAGCCGATGGGCACGGAAACAATACCTGGGTTATTGAGTGGGAAGAGGGCATTCTTGCCCATGATTGCCGGTCCAGTTACCACGCAGAGCACGGCCACCAGGGCTCCGCCTAACATGCCCAGGAAGGCGCCCTTCGTGGTTAGACCTTTCCAGTACAAAGAGAAGATCAGGGTTGGCAAATTTGCCGTCGCAGCGATGGCAAATGCCATGCCTGCGAGGTACGCGACGTTCACATGTTGCACTGCCAAGCCGCCTAGAATGGCAAGGACGCCAATGGCGAATGCCGCCAGACGCGCCGTGCGAACCTGTCCCGCATGCTCCTGCTGGCCACGCTTAATCACGCGGAACCAGAAGTCGTAGGAGAAGGCGCTGGAGGCGGCAATGCAGAGTCCGGAGGTAGCCGCAATGATTGTAATGAACGCGACCGCTACCAAGAATGCCATGAACAGCTCACCGCTTAATGTGCCCGGACCGCCGGCCACAGTTCTGGCCAGCAGAGGCACGGCAATGTTGCCACCCGCATCGAGGGCCTTGATGACTTTGTTGCCCACCAGTACCGCAGCACCTAAGCCGAAGATGAAGGTCAGGATGTGGAACATCATCATGAAGGTCAGGCTCCACATCGCACTACCCTGAGCGTGCTGTTTTGTCGGTACGGTATAGAAGCGCATCAGCACATGAGGCAGAGCGGCCGTGCCGAACAGCAGGGTGAAGCCCAACGACAGTCTCTCGATGGGTGTCTTCACCATCGGCCAGCGTCCAGGTTCCAACCACGCGGTTCCCAGGTCCTTGGAATTGGCTACGGCGGCGAACAAGGCATTAATACTGAAGTGGAACTGCCGCATTACCAGGAAAGCCAGAATATAGGCGCCACACAGCAGAATCATGGCCTTGAGCACCTGTATCCACGTGGCTGCCACCATGCCTCCAAAGGTGATGTAGATGATCATCAACACGCCTACAACAACCAGCCCTGTGGAAGCCGGCACGCCAAATAGCAATTTGCTGAGTGCTCCAGCCGCGACCATCTGCGGGATGAGATACATCAGACTGATTAGAAACGCATTGACTGCCGCCAAGGGCCGAATGACCCTCTCGTCCAGACGGTAAGAAACGATGTCAGCAAAAGTGTATTTACCGGAGTTACGAATCGGTTCAGCCACCAGCAACAACACGACGAGATATGAGGCGAACCAGGTGATCGAGTAGATCTGCCCATCCACGCCCCAGAAGGAGATCAGGCCTCCGATCCCCAGGAAGGCGGCAGCGGTCAGGAATTCGCCAATAATCGCAAGGCCGTTCTGCCAACCTTTGATTTGCCGTCCGGCCGCGTAAAAGTCGGTGGTGGTCTTTACCCGCTTGGCTGACCAGTAAGTTATGTAGAGGGTGATTGCAATCAAGACCAGAAAAAGGGCGATAGCCAGATGATTCATTGTTTCGGCCCCCTTTCAAATTGACGGTTAAGCTCACGCTCCAGCGGATACACCTTGCTGCGGATGTAACGCACAAAAAGAAAACCGAGAATCCAAACAAACGGGAAAATCGCCATGGTGTAAATGAAGTTCACATTCACATATCCATAAACGCGATAGCGGGCCACTGCAGGAAACATGCTTTGAATGATCCAAAGCACAAGGAATACAGCGCTGAACGATAGCAGCGCTGGAATGACGAAACTGAACCGCTTGCGTGAAATCTCCTTGAAGGTGGCTGACTCATAGGCCTCAGCCCATTTGTCGGGGACGACACGCAGATCCGGTTTGGGTTTGAGTTTAGGGACGGCAGTGCTCATAGATTGCTCCTCACTTCTCGGAATCGGTGCTCCTGACACCCCTTACCGGACCCATTGCCGGCTGAACGAAAATTCGCATCGACGATGGGGAGCAGGGGTGCAGGTAAGTTCGCTACGCTGCAGCAGCTACTCGGCGAAAATTCGGGATCTGCACATAGGTTTGCGGAAGAAACATCTTCTGTGCCGCTTGCAAAAGCTCCCGCGGCACGGGACGAGTTCCTTTGCATTTCTCGGCTCTCCTCTTCTCCCATAACTCCCGCGTCAGAACGTAGGTGGGGCCGCCGCCAAGTTCGTGCCACTGTTCTGGACGAAAGATCAGTCCATACTCTTCCATCCAGCGCCGAAGACCGTTGGGACTCTCGGCAACTATCCAGACCTCCTCCTGCTTGAGGAAATCGAGATGGTGCTCCATCTTCGCGGCAAAGAGATGAGCGCCAATGCGGTCACCGCGACGGAATGCGAGAGTGTGGTATGACATTCCGATCCTATCGGTCAGCTTGCGGCTGTTCACGAGGCCGACAAGCTCGCCATTGACCGTGCCGACAAGACAGAACTCGTCTTTTACGCGAAAGCGGTACCAGCCCAGCAGCTCTGCATAGGTGCGGGCGGCAACGATGTCGTAGTAATCGTCGTTCACGCTTATGAGGGGCTTGACAGCTTCGAGCAGATGAGGCACCGCCTCCCGTTCGACCTCGTGTACAACCATGCGCTCGCCGCTCTTTAAGTCGATGACCTTTGCGGGATAGGGAACCATTGCTGACTCAGGCGGACGGAGTGCTGCTTCCACCTTGTCGACCATTGATGTTCCTCCTGATTTGGAATTGAGAATTGATGGCCCAAATATTGGCCGCGATCGGGGGCCTAGGAGTAGAGGTTCAACGCGCCAACAGCATCCTGCTGACATCGTGGAGCATGCAGTGACCAGCATCACGAGCGGTGGTGAGTTCTTGGTGCAGTATGCACTTCACTCCATCACACTCTGGTAGTCTAGGCAGTGTCGCGTTCCGCCAAAGCCCAGCTTCTTCTGGTGTTCATAACATTTCTCTGGGGTGCGACGTTTGTGATCGTTAAGAGTGTGCTGGGCTCGATCTCGCCGCTCCTCTTCAATGCCGCGAGGATGGTGCTGGCTGCCGGCCTGCTGGTGGCGATCTTCGCACGCCACTTGAAAAGCCTTTCCTGGGATGCCCTTCGTGCCGGTTCGCTCGTAGGTTTCTTTCTCGGTCTGGGCTACACATTTCAGACGACTGGATTGCGTATAACGACGCCTTCCAAATCAGCGTTCATTACCGGTCTCTACGTGATCCTGGTGCCCATCTTCCTGGCGATTGGCTGGCGCAGGATTCCCAACCGCTGGACGCTATTGGGGGTGATGGCTTGCTTGGCTGGCCTGTATCTGATGACCATCCCCGCCGGTAGCGGAGGAACCTGGAGCTTTGATCTGTCAAGGGTGAATGGCGGCGATCTGCTGACACTGGCATGTGCGGCGTCATTCGCGCTGCACATTATTTTTTTGGGTCGCGCCATGCAGCGCTTTTCCTTCGAGCAGATCTCGGTGCTGCAAATCGTGGCTTGCGCTATCTTAATGTTTGCGCTCGTCCCACTCTCCAGGCAAACTTATGTAACCTGGTCGGCGCGGGTAGTCGGAGCAATTGCGGTTACCGCCGTTCTCTGCACGGTGTTGGCCTTTACGCTGCAGGCCTGGGCGCAGCAATATACATCGCCGGCTCAAACCGCCCTCATTTTCGTTCTGGAACCGGTGTTTGCCGGGCTGACGTCTTATGTGGTTCTGGGGGAACGCCTTGGACTGAGAGCGACGCTGGGCGCAGCGCTAATCCTGGCTGGGATTCTGCTTTCGGAACTCAGAAGCCCTTGCGAGGAATCAGAGCGTGAGATTGAGCCCTCCACCTCGATAGTTGAAGAACAAAATGGAGGAAGCGCAAAACGTATTACCGCCGAATCGCGTCTAAAGTAACAGGGTGAGGATCAGTGTATCTTCCGATTCCAAGCCTCGGCAGCATTCCTGCCAGCTATAATTCCAAAGTTCTTAGAGTAAGTGGAGGAAAGACGTTATGAACCCGCGCGCAAGCGCTTTCTGGGCAAAGCTAAGATCCCATCGTTTTGGCTCAGTTCTGATGGTTTTGGCGACCCTGGCGCTGGGAATCCTGATTGGCACCGTCATTTCATACAGTGTAAAGGGCCAAGAAAAAAAGGTCGCGAACTCGAGTGACGCGACCCCACTGCAGATCCCGTCTCCGAAGCAGCTATCAACTGCGTTTTCGCAAATTGCCAAGCAATTGGAGCCGGCGGTAGTCAACATCAATACCGAGGCGACGATCAAGAACCCGCATCGGCGACGCCGCTCTCCCTCCCCGGGGGGGCCGGACGAGGACAACCCCTTCCAGGACTTCTTTGACCGCTTCTTCGGAGGACAGGGCCCGGACGGCCAGGGGATCAGGCAGCGTTCCTTAGGTTCCGGTGTAATCGTAGACGCGAAGGGGTACATCCTCACCAACCGCCACGTTGTGAACAAAGCGGACCGCATCCAGGTGAAATTGAAAGATGATCCGCCTGGAGCCCAACCGCATGAGGCCAAGGTGATCGGCACGGACGAAGAGACGGATTTAGCCGTAGTCAAGATCGATGTGAGCCGCCCTCTGCCCATTGCCAAATTAGGAAACTCCGATGGTGCAGAAGTAGGCGATTGGGTGCTTGCCATCGGCAGTCCCTTCGCGCTGGAGAACACGGTGACGGCGGGTATCATCTCCGCGAAAGGCCGCAGCAATGTGGTTCCCAATCGGCAATTTCAAAATTTCATTCAGACCGATGCGGCGATCAATCCGGGAAACTCCGGTGGCCCACTGGTCGATATGGCGGGCGAAGTCATAGGGATCAACACCGCAATTCTGACCGAAGGCCAGGGCTATGAGGGTGTGGGATTCGCGTTGCCTTCGAATCTGGTGGCGAGGGTTTATAACGACCTGATCGGACCCGACCACAGGGTATCCCGCGGATCCATCGGCGTGCAGTTCCAGGCGGTTCCTAACCCAGCGGTTACCCGCATCTATGGCGGAGGCGAAGGAGTTGTGCTTTCTGACGTCGTGGCCAACAGTCCGGCTGCGGCCGCAGGCTTGAAGGTTGGTGACGCCATCATCTCTGTAGACGGCAAGCCCGTAAAGTCCGGCGACGACCTGGTGGATGAGATTGCCGGCCGCAAACCCGGCACCAAAGTTGTGGTTGGATACGTGCGCGCGGGCAAAAAGCAGGAGACCACGGTTACCGTAGGCAATCGCAGCAAGCTTTTCGCCGGCCAGTTGGGTCTTGAAGAGGAACAAGGCGAAGAGGCTCAGCCTCAGCAGAGTAAGCTGGGTTTGAGCGTAGAAAACGTGACCAAGGAACTGGCTGATCGCTTCGACCTGCCTTCCACCAAAGGGGTGGTAGTGACGGAAGTACGTCCCGGTGGCTTTGCCGATGATGTTGGCTTATCGCGCGGCGATGTGATTTTAGAGATCAACAAACAGGCGGTGAATGACGCCAACGACTTCAGTCGCATTCAGCAGCAACTGAAGAAGGGGGATGACGTGGTGTTTCTGGTGCGTCCGGCGCGGGGTGGACGCAATGCTGCAACCGCGTTTCTGGGAGGGACCCTTCAGTAAGAATCACCAAGGTGGGGTAACCGCGGGCTGTACTTCCGAGAACTGGCACTGGGGAAGATGCTTCTGGCATCCTAGTAACAGTTACTGTAGGATATGTGACCTTCAGTGACTGTAGATGACTGATTCAGGGCAGGTTGCAAGATCGGGGCCTGCCAGGATATTAGCTTGCTGCAAATCGAAGGCCGGAGATCGAGGCGTTTCTTCATGGTGGGCTCGGTGCTCGTTGCCTTGGTGTGCGCTGCGGCCGGCACTGAGACCAGCACAAAAAATCCTCAGACCGCGTCAAAGCCGCAGAGTAAGTCCACTAAATCGGGAAGCAGCAAGTCCTCCACATCAAATCATCACTCCAGCACCACGCATCACGCCAACACCAGCCATTCCAAGTCACGCAAGTCGAAAAAGTCGGCAAAATCCTGGAAGAAGCACGGACAGCACGGGATTCAGTCAGACCGCACACATGAGATCCAGGAGGCACTCATCAAGCAGCATTACCTGAGTGGGGAGGCCGACGGAGTTTGGGACGTGCGTACGCAAGACGCGATGCGACGTTTCCAGGGGGATAACGGGTGGCAGACCAAGGTTCTGCCGGACTCTCGCGCTCTGATTAAGTTAGGCCTCGGTCCCGATCACTCTGGGGTGTTGAATCCCGAGACTGCGGCAACCAGTCCCTACCAACCCGGGGGTGGAGAACGCAGCGGCAATCCCAATAGCGATACGGCAAAGTCCCCTCAGCAGACTAAACCTGTTTCCCAGTAGATCGGATTCGAGCAGCGCGGAAATCTGTGCGGAATGCGTCTTCGCGTACCTCTATCTTTGTCCCCAGGCCAGGTCTTCACCGTCAACAATGGCCTGCGGATTTTGTTCCACCAGCATGTTGGCGGTTTCTTCACTGCTCAGGCGAGCGACCATATCACGTGCTTTCGAAAGTATCGGCAGGCGATCGTCAACACCATGAGCATCGCTGGCGAGCACATGAATGGCGCGCCGCTTGAGCAGCATCTCCGCTACCTCGCGTGCTCTTTTCCCCCAACGGCCGATGAAAGCTGAGGCGGTAACCTGAACCACACAGCCCAAATCCACCCACTTCAAGATTCTTTCCGGGGTGCGTTGCAGGATCAGGTTGCGCTCGGGATGCGTGATGATGGGCGAAATTCCAATCGAGAGAAAGCGGCGCAAGCTATCGGAAATTCCCGGAGGCATCGCGAATTCGCTCAGTTCCACCAACAGGTAGGGCGTGTCTTCAATGGTGTAACGTTCGGGATTGGCCATCGCGTCCTGGATGTTCTCGTAGGAGAGATGGAAATCGCATCCCAGGGAGAGGCGCACCGAGCCGGCCACTCTTTCCCGCAACTCCTGGAGCAGCCGGAGATTCGTATTCCGATCGTAGGAGAACTCGTCATTCGCGTGAGGAGTGGCAACGATGTGTCGAATGCCATCCTGTTCTGCCATTCGGCACATCGCCACGGAGACATCCCAGGATGTGGCGCCGTCGTCTACACCCGGAAGCAGGTGACAGTGAATGTCTACCATATTCGCATTAAATCACACGCCTGCAGGAGTGAGAGCGCCGTCAGATAAACAGAAGGTGCAGGCGACAACGGCACATCTAGCGGTAGTGTTCCCTCATGAAATCGCCCAGAGCAGCATAGGCCCGGCTGAGGGTGGCTTCGTCGGGCAGGAAAACAATGCGGACATGCTTGCTGCCGGGTTTCTGACCGAAGCCGCTGCCATGTACCAGCAACACATGCTTTTCGACGAGTACTTTCCTCACGAATTCGAGATCGTCGTCCGGAATCTCTAGTCGCGGAAAAGCATAGAAGGCACCTTCTGGCGGAATGCAGCTGACCCCGGGCGTCTCCCGGCACCACTTCATGGTCAGATCGCGCCGCGAGCGGAGCTTGCGATTGACTTCGGGAAGATGATCCTGCGGTCCTTCCAATGCGGGTCTAATCGCGTACTGCATCGGATGGCTGGCGCAAAGGCGCGCCCGCAGCAGTTTGTTAATGCCTTCAACATATTGTTTGCTGGCGGCGCTGTCTCCGCTGACGATACCCCAACCAACCCGCCATCCCGGGGCTAGGTAGGATTTGGACAAGCCACCGAAGGTCACGATCGTCACATCCCTGGCGAGTGAGGCCAGTGGGACGTGTGGCTTGGCATCGAATACCAACTTGTCGTAGATCTCGTCCGCAAAGATCACCAGATTGTGCCGGCGTGCGAGTTCGATGACTCGCAGAAGCGCATCTCTGGAATAAAGTGCGCCGGTGGGATTGTTGGGATTGATAACAACGATACCGCGGGTTCGCGCTGTGATCTGGCGCTCGATTTGCTCGAAGTCTGGCTGCCAGTTATGGTCTTCATCTAGATCATAAGGGCAGAGCGGCATCTCCAGTTTGGCCAGCACGGCTGAGTAGAGCGGGTATTCAGGACTCGGCGTCAGCACAGACTCACCCGGGTTGAGCAGTGCGCTTAGGCAGATATCGACAGCTTCACTGACGCCTGTAGTGATGAATACGTCGAGCACATTGCGGATGCCCTTGCGGTCTGCCTCCCCACGAATCGCCTCGAGGGCTTCGGTGACTCCCGAGGAAGGTGCGTAGCCATTCATCCCATCGTGCATGGCTTTGTGCACGGCTTGAATCAAGTGCGGCGGGGTCTGAAAGTCGAACTTCAGCGGATCGCCAATGTTCAGCGGCAGGATCTTCTTCCCGGTTTTCGCAACCTCATCGGCGAGAACCGCAAGGTCGCGGATGGCGTAGCGCACGTTCACCAGGCAAGAAGCCGGGGTGATCTCGCGAGTGGCGGTGACGGCAGGAGTTGGCATGTCGAGCGCCTCGATATTCGCAATTATTGTGGCATGCCGGAGTGAGGCGTGTCAGTCACGAATGCCAGAAGCACCGCGAGGAGACAGAATAGGAATGACTTCGCGTTTGTTGCGCCGATAGACACGGAAATTGCTCTCGTCCACCGTGAGGACAGTGTGGCTGGGATACAACTCGCTCATGCGGATCAGGCAGAGATCGGCCAGGTCAGGATTGCGATCCTCGTACTTCTCCGCCAGACCCCTCAATTGTTTGAGATTAGCAGGAAAGTCGAATGCGACCTGCAGGACCCCGCGGTCAAGTAGTGCCAGCACATAGCCAACCGATTTCAACTGGAAGGCAGTTTCCGCGAGGACGGCTTCACATGACAGTGCCGGCTCTGTTACCTGCTTTGCTACTTCGGTGGCCCAGCGATGATGAACGTCGTTGTCGCTTCCCAGGGCAACAATAAAGCCAGTATCGGCAATGACCTTCATCGGCTGGAAAATCCCTTGCGCTGGGAGAGGTCGGGAGGCCGCCCCTTCAGCTTGCCGGCAAACTGCACCAGCCGAGCTTTCTCGCCCGCGGATCGAGCCTTTTCCAGGTGCTCACGGATGATCCTGCCGACGGGAAGTCCGGTGGTTCGAGAGACTCTCTCCAGCCAAGCAGCAAGATCTTTCGTAAGACGGATGGTGATTGTCTGACTCATCTCACAAAATTGTAACACAAACGAGTTAAACTGCCCTTCCGGTCGGAGAGTGCGCAAGGCCGCAGTTGGGATTTTCCGACCCTCTACTCCGGCCGGTCGATCTGCGCTTTCTGCAGCTTGTCGGAAAAATCCACGTATACCGACTTCCACTCGGTATAGAAGTCGATCGCGCCCAAGCCGCCTTCACGGTGCCCGTTGCCGGTTTCCTTGACTCCCCCGAATGGCAGGTGGACTTCCGCTCCAATGGTTGGAGCGTTGATATAGGTAATCCCCGCGTCAAGGTCACGAATGGCGCTGAATGCGCGGTTCACGTCCTTGGTATAGAGCGCCGAGGAGAGGCCGTACTTGATGTCGTTAGCAATCTCGATGGCGTGCGCAAGATCGCGGCATGCAATAACCGACACGACTGGACCAAAGACTTCTTCTTGCGCGATGCGCATTTTGGGATCGACATCGCCAAACACAGTAGGCTCCAAAAACCACCCATGTTTGTGAACACCGCTGTCGAGCCGGTTGCCGCCGCACAGCAGCTTCGCTCCCTCTGACTTTCCGATCTCGACGTAACTCAAGTCGGTTTCCAGTTGCGCCTTGTTGATGGCAGGACCCATTTCTACCGACTCGTCAAGGCCATTGCCGACCTTCAACCTCTTGGCGCGATCGACCAGACGACTTACAAAATCGCCGTAGACACCTTTCTGCACGATGATGCGGCTGGTAGCCGTGCAGCGCTGGCCGGTGGTGCCGAAAGCTCCCCATAGCGCGCCATCGAGCGCGAGCTCAAGGTTGGCATCATCAAGGACGATCATGGGATTCTTGCCGCCGAGTTCCAGAGAGCAGCGCTTGAAAGTGCGAGCGGCAGCTTCGCCCACGACGCGGCCAACGTCGGTCGAGCCGGTTAGCGATACCGCGCGGATTTCGGGATTTTCAGTCAACGGACCACCGATCCGCGAGCCAAACCCGGTAACAATGTTCACCACGCCGCGAGGCAGACCGGCATCCAACAACGCCTGAACCAGGTTGAACACGGAAAGCGGTGTATCCTGCGCCGGCTTGATGATGCAGGTGTTCCCCGCGACGATCGCCGGCAGCAACTTCCAGGAAGGAATGGCCATGGGAAAATTCCAGGGAGTGATCATGGCACATACTCCCAGGGGTTGGCGGACCGCCATAGCGTACTTGTCAGGAAGCTCTGAGGGCACGGTGACGCCGAACATGCGACGACCCTCACCCGCCATGTAGTACGCAGTATCGATCGCCTCCTGCACATCGCCCCGAGTCTCATTCAGGATCTTCCCCATCTCGCGGGTCATGTCGCGAGCGTAGTCTTCTTTACGTTCGAGGAGGATCTCCGCGGCGCGGTAAACAATCTCGGCACGCCGAGGAGCAGGCACCAGGCGCCACTTGGAAAACGCGCGTTTGGCGGCATCGACCGCAGCGTCCACGTCGGCCTTGCCAGACTTCTGAAAAACCCCGACGATTTCGCGCGTATCGGCAGGATTGATGTCTTCAAACGTCTCACCTGTGCTGGCTTCGACCCACTCACCATCGATCAGGTTCTTGAAAATCGTGGTTACACGCACTGCCTCGGTCGCCATGGCACTCCTCCATTCCCAAAATAACAAGGTTCATCCTAGACGCGCGCTCTGGCCGCAGGCAAGTCTGCGGGAGTATAGGTTTCCACATCCGGGAACGTGCAATTTCGGAAAGAAATTCACGGGGCGCGCTCTGGGCCGCCCTTTTCGGCCAGACATCGATTGCCATTGTTGCAGTCGTAGCACCTTCGATTGCAAGCCATTGAGAGAAAAGGTATCAGCCTATTGCGCACTGCTTACTTTGTGCTAACCTCAGGCCCGAACCCTAGATTTTGCAGTTTCAGGTTTCTTGCGGGAAGTGGCCCCGAAGAACGACATTCCGAAGTTCTACATTTCATGGACGACGGTTACGTACCGGAGTGTCCTGGGCGCGATCTTGCTCGTCGCCGCGATCGCTACCGGGGCCTCCTACTTTACCTTTCCAGAACCCACCAAGAGGGCGGTGAACAATTCGCTTAATTACCTGCTCCAGTTGACGGATCGGCTCGCACCAGGCAAGACAAGCAGCAAGCCACCTGCCGGGCAGCAGCAAGCTAGCTTCACCATGCTGGAAGGCACAGTGCGCGTAAAGAAGGCGAACAGCAATTCCTGGGTTAACGCCGACTACACCCTACCGCTGGAGAAAGGAGATGTGGTTCAGACCGGCTCAGAAGGTATCGCCAAAGTGGTATTTCCCGACGGGACGAACTACAGCCTCAAGCAGGATTCGCTGATGGTGGTTCAGGAGAACTCCTCGAACGAAGAACAGCAGACCCAGGTAGCGGTACAGCTGAACACCGGAACCGTGGATCTAACAACGGGCACGTATACCCAGGGGTCCAAGTCGCAAGTGATTGTCGGCGGCGCTACGGCTTCGTTTGCTCAAGATAGCTCGGCTCTAGTGCGAAATGATCCTCATAGCGATCAGCATCAGATCCTGGTGAAGCGCGGTTCGGGCGAGGTCACACGCGGCGTCGAGAGCGTGAAACTTGCTGGCTACGAAAGCGTATCGTTCAAGAGCGAGTCTCCCAAGCTTGAAAAGCAGAAGGAAATCGCCCCACCCACGCTTATCGCTCCCGCGAATATGATGCCCATCTTCCTTTCGGACCAACAGGATTCCATCCAGTTTTACTGGTCGCCCGTGGTGAACACGGCGGAGTATCACATTCGCGTTTCACGCAATCCGTTTTTTTCCTCGACCCTGTTTGACCGGCGGGTGAATGAGCCCAAGGTTACCCTGCCTAACCCGGGAGAAGGAGCGTATTACTGGACGGTGCAGGCCGTGGACGCTGCGGGGAAGGAATCAGTCGACAGCGAAAAGAACCGTTTCACAATCATCCGCAAGGGGCCGGAAAATGTCTCGCTGGCTTTGGAGATCGCTCCCTTCGTGCAGCATGGCCATGTGCTGGAATTGCGAGGCAAGACCGAGCCCCACGCTCGCATTATGGTCAATGGGCAAGAAGTACCGGTGATTCAATCTGACGGCTCATTCCAGTTTTTTACCCCGCCCCTGCCCAACGGCGAGAACACCATCACCATCACCGCGCAAAACGCCAAGGGCGGCGTCAGGACGATGCAGAAGAAGGTAGTAATTCAGTAGGGACCACTAAGTTCAAGCCGGGTTTTTTTCTGGCATGATGAGCAGGTTTAGGAACTGTCCAGTTTCGGGCCGAAGGTGGTTGCGTGCAGCCGTGACCGAGGGGCAGACACTTCGGTGACGGTTGCAAATATCAACATCGAATACAATGAGAGTTGCTGCTGTCTTGCTTCGCGCAAGCCGGAACTCCCTGATGTGAAAGAATAAAGAATTATCCGTATGACATCGAACGGCTTCTCGAATTCGCGCTTTCATAATCTGCGCTCCCTGTTCAGCGTGTTTTCCAGTGATCTGGCCATTGATCTAGGTACCGCTAACACTCTGGTGTATGCGCGCGGCAAGGGCATCGTCGTAAACGAACCTTCGATCGTCGCTATCAACAAGAACTCGGGCGAAGTCGAAGCGGTAGGCAAGGAAGCCAAGGAGATGCTGGGGCGCACTCCCGGGAACATCGTAGCCATCAAACCCATGAAAGATGGCGTGATCGCCGACTTTAAAGTCACCGAGAAGATGCTGAACTACTTCATTCAGAAGGCGCACAATCGCAAGATGCTGGTACATCCGCGGATTGTTATCGGGGTGCCTTCAGAGATCACGCAGGTAGAGAAGCGTGCGGTGATGGATTCCGCGTATCGCGCTAAAGCCAGTGAAGTTCATCTGGTGGAGCAGGCGATGGTGGCGGCGATCGGGGCCGGCCTGCCTATTACTGAACCCAGCGGCAATATGGTGGTGGACATCGGCGGCGGCACAACAGATATTGCGGTGATCTCGCTGAGCGGCATCGTGTATTCCAGGTCCGTGCGAATGGCGGGTAATCAGATGGATGAAGCCATCATGAATTACCTCAAGCGCAAGTACAACCTGTTGATCGGCGAGCGAACGGCCGAGCAGATCAAGATCGAAATCGGTTCTGCCTACGCGTTAGACAAGCCGCTGACCATGGAAATTAAGGGGCGCAACCTGATCGAAGGAGTGCCGAAAAGCATTACCATTGATGATAGCGAGATCCGGGAAGCCCTCAGCGAGTGTGTGGCCACCATCATGAATGCGATAAGGGTGGCCCTGGAGCGCACCCCGCCCGAGCTATCGGCCGATATCAGCGACCGCGGCATCGTGCTGACTGGGGGCGGCGCTCTGTTAAAGAACCTCGACAAGCGCATTCGCGAGGAAACCGGATTGCCGGTCTCGATCGCTGATGATCCTCTGGCCAGCGTGGTGCTGGGCACCGGAAAAATGCTCAGCGACTTCAAGCTGCTGCGCAAGATCTCGATTGAATAGATTGGTTTCGCTGCCGTGGGATGCTGTGAGATGGAGAGCATGTCCCGGCGAGAAGCCTTCCTGCGACCAAGCGACTAAGTACTGGCGAGTGCTGTTATGGAAAACGTTATCGGCCGGCATAAGAACCTCGCCAACCTAGTGGTGTTGCTGCTCGTAATTTTCCTGCAGGTTCTCGGCTTGGCCATCCAAGTGAAGCGTCCCACCGATGCCGGTTCCGCCCGCCTGATCCAGGTGTGGAGTGTCTCCGCCATGACGCCGTTCATGAAGGGGGTGGTCCACAGCCAGCAATGGTTTACCGACACCTGGCATGGCTATTTCGATCTGCGACGGGTACGCAACGAGAACCGCAGCTTGCGTGACGAGTTGGCCCTCATGCGTGTGGAACAAGTCCGTCTCATGGAGGACGCCAACCAGGCGCGGCGCTTACAGCTATTGCTGGGATTCAAAGAAACGTACATTTCCCAGACGCTGCCCGCGCAAGTCATCAGCACCACTGGCTCGGAATTTTCCCGCGGCATCTATATCGACAAGGGGTCTCACGACGGGGTGAAGGTGGACATGCCGGTGATTACGCCCGAAGGAATCCTGGGAAAAATCCTGCGCATATATCCCACTACCTCACTGGTGCTGGAGATCAATGATCCCAGCAGCGGCATTGGTGTGATTCTCGAAAAGTCGCGTCTGCAAGGTATTCTCAAAGGAGACTCTACCGGGACCGGCGAACTTCAAATCCACTACATCATGAGTGATGAACATGTTGAGGTTGGAGAGCGGGTATTCACCAGCGGTGGGGATCGCATTTTTCCCAAGGGTTTGCCAGTTGGTGTCGTAGCCGAAGTGGCGCCCGCCACCGACCGCACCTTCCTCAAAATCCGGGTGAAGGCGGCTGCACAACTGAGCCGGGCCGAGGAAGTGCTGGTGATCACAAAAGTGGAGGATCGCTCGCCGCAGCTGGCGGACAACGGCCAGCCGGTGCGTGCAGTCGATGTCCTTGCTGAGCGACTTCCTACGGTGACTCCGCCCGCCAAAGACGCCAGTGCCGCGGAAGAGAAACCCAAGTCCGCTCCCGGTACTGCCACCGCCTCCGGCACAGGTACTACGCCGAAATCCAAACCAACTACGGGACCGAACAATCCAGCCTCTGGTGCAGGGCAGACGCGAAGCACTCCCACTGACGGCTCGAAACCGGCGGCACAGGTTATCTCGCCCAATACGGATGCTAGTGCTTCCCATGACCGCAATCCCTCTGGCACTCCCTCAAAGGCTGTAGCCGAGCAAACTCCGACAAGTGATTCCACTGCCAAGGACAATCCCCGCTAGTGCAGATCACCTACGGCAGAGAAGAGCGCATCGAGGTTTACCACTTCAGTATTTGGGTGACCGTGCTGGTGCCTCTGTTCGCGCTGGTGTTGCAAGCCTTTCTGCCGATCCGGCTGCACTTTTTCAGCATCTTCGACCTGCCGTTGCTGGTAACGATTTTCTTCGCGGTGGCACGGCGCAGCCAGATCAGCGGGCTGATGACGGGCGCGATTATTGGCCTGCTGCAGGACTCGCTAACGCATCAGCCGTTGGGAGTGTATGGAATTTCAAAATCGATAGTTGGATATGCGGCTTCGTCAGTGGGCGCCAAGATCGATGTGGAGAATCCAGGATCGCGGCTGCTGCTAACCTTCTGCTTCTATATCCTGCATCAGTTGATTTTTTTTGCCGTCGCGCGCGGGCTGGTGGGAGCCGATCTGCGTTGGATATGGATGCACGAGGTGCGTGGCGCCATCGCCAACAGCATCGTGGCGGTGGTGCTGTTTTATCTGCTGGATCGGTTCAAACACCAATAGGCAGGCCGGACTACACCGGTGATTCTTTCCAGCCGTACACGTCCTTACGGCGTGTCCAAGGCAGGCAAATCCGCACGCTGACCTTCTGAACCTGCTACACTCTTGGTGAACCTGCGGGCAGGTCCCTTCCCACAGTTGGCCCAAGATCATGGTGTTTGGCCGCGAAGACAAAGTCTCTCCCATCCGCATTTCCGCGGTGCAGTACACAATTCTTCTGATTTTTCTGGTACTCGCATTTGGGCTGTGGCGGCTGCAGGTCGCCGGGTCGGACTACTACGCGTCCCTCGCCGAGAAAAATCGCGTACGAACCGTGCCTATTCTCGCTCCACGCGGCAAAATTCTCGACCGTGAAGGTCGCATAATCGTTGACAACTACCCGTCTTTTTCGGCACTTCTGCTGCGCGACCAGAGCCGCGATATTACGGGCGACGTAGAGAAGATTGCAGCCGGTCTGCACATGGATCCCCAGGACGTAGCCGAGCGTATTCGTCGCTTTGCCTCCATGCCGCAATACCAACCCATTTTCCTCAAGGACGACATCACTCCCGACGAACTGGCCTTCATCGAGTCGCATCGCAACGAGATGCCTGAGCTCGACACGATCATGGCCCATCGCCGCCTTTATCCCAAGAACGGCTTCATGGCGCATGTCGTCGGATATGTGGGTGAGGTGAGCGAGGACATGCTCAACCAGGCGCAATGGGAGTTCTACCATCCCGGCGATATCGTGGGGAAATCGGGGGTGGAGCAGTACTACAACGACATCCTGATGGGTAAGGACGGCTCACGGCGTGAAGTTGTGAACAGCCGCGGCAAAGTGATGCGGCCGTTGGACGAAATTCCGGCTGTGCCCGGGCGGCCTCTGCGTCTGACCATTGACCTCGACATCCAGAAGGCAGCGGAGCAGGCGCTGGAAGGGAAGAGCGGCGCCATCGTGGCCATGAATCCCAAGAATGGCGAAATCCTCGCCATGGTAAGCCGTCCGACATTCGACCCGAACTCTTTTGCTGTCCGCATATCCAAAGATGAATGGTCGAAGCTGGTCAATGACGAGGGCAAGCCCCTGCTCAACAAAGCCATTCAGGCTCAGCTTGCGCCCGGCTCGACTTTCAAGATCATCATGGCGACTGCGGGCCTGCAGGAAGGGATTGCCCAGAACCTGCACGTTAACTGTGGAGGTGGCGCGACCTTCTACGGGCGTTACTTCAAATGCTGGGTCACCGCCGAGCATCGTGTGCACGGCGCGGTCGATATCCGGAAGGCAATTTATCAGTCCTGCGACGTCTTCTTCTACACCCTGGCCGAACGCCTGGGGATAGGACGCATCGCCAAATGGGCGACCTTGTTAGGTATGGGGCAGCGCACGCACGTAGATCTTCCGCAGGAAGCGACGGGGGTGATGCCCTCGGAAGAGTGGAAGATCAAGAACTTCAAACAGAAGTGGTACGCAGGAGAAACCATTTCTGTAGGCATTGGCCAGGGAGCAGTAGCTGCCACCCCGATTCAGCTCATGCGTGCTATTTCTGGTATCAGCATGGGGGGAGAATTGTTCCGCCCACATGTGGTAGCGCTGGGTGGAATTCCCCAGGATCTGCGACCGCACTATAAGGAAATTGCCGCTAAATACGAGGATGAGACACGGGTTCCTATCGATCCCAGCAACTGGGAAATCGTCACGGACGCTATGTCGGAGGTGGTGAATCCGATCGGCACTGCGCCCAGCGCCCACCTGCAGGGGATCGATTTTGCGGGCAAGACCGGCAGTGCCCAGACCATCAGCAACCAGGCAAAGGCAAAGATCGCAGGTGGGAAATCGAAATTCAAAGACAATGGATGGTTCGTGGGTGTAGCACCACGACGCAATCCGGATATTGTTGTCGCGGTCTTGATGGAGGGAGGCGAGCACGGCTACCTGGCGGCACGCACAGCTTCGCAGGTGATCAAAGCCTTTGTCGAGAAGCAACGGCGCGTGCTCAACAATGTGGCGTATGCCGCGCCGCCGGGATACGTGCCTCCGGCGAAGCCTAAATCATCGGAAACCGGAGCTCTGGGTTCTCCTGCAGCCGAGGTATCAACTAGAGCTACTGTTGCCGCGACGCAGGTTAAGCCGGCAGCGGAGCGATCGGTGGGATCGGCAACGGCGCCGGAATTAAAGACTGCTCCGAAGAGACTGCCCGCTGCGCCTGCTCCTAAACCGCAGCCTTCGCGTAGTCCGGAGAACAACCAGGCTCCCGGTTCACCGACCGCTTCTCTGAGCCCTCCAGTGGAGATCAGCGGAGTGTGGAACGCTGCCAGCGAGGACGGAAATGATGCTATTGGCGCGGGAAAATTCCAGGTAGCCGCTGGCACTCCGGCGGCGGCCATGGTAGCCGCTCCGGGCATTCCAGATTCGCGGTAGCGATTACGAATAGTAAATGCGGGCCTGAGCCCGCCGGGTCAACACATGCAACGTTACGTCTCATTGCGCGATTTCGATTGGGTTCTGCTGGCCTTCGTGCTGGCCATCTGCACGGTGGGCGTGGTTGAAATCTACAGCGCCACCCTGCACACCAAGTTTGTTGGATCGCATATCCGCCAGGTCTACTGGGTCCTCGGCGGCATTCTGGTAATGCTGATTGTCAGCCGGATTAACTATCAGACATTGCTGGAGAACGTGCCGTGGATGTATGTGATCTCGGTGGCCTCGCTGTTGGCGGTGCTGATCTTCGGCCAGAAGTATCTGGGAGCGCGGCGCTGGATCAAAATCGGCAGCGGGGTTCACTTCCAGCCATCGGAATGGGTAAAGCTGGTGCTCATTCTTGCGATGGCCAAGTATTTTGCTGACAACCGCCAACCGGAACAGACCTTGGGGGAAGTGGTGAAGGCAGGTTCGGTGGTCGGTATTCCCATGTTGCTGGTGCTGGTACAGCCGGATCTTGGCACGGCGTTAACTTATATGCCGATCGCGATCATGGGACTGTTTCTGGGGGGATTGCGCTTCAAGTACAGCGTGATCATCGTCCTGGTAGCGGCTCTGGCGATGCCATTGGCGTGGCACGGGCTGAAACCCTACCAGAGGGATCGACTCACGAGCTTTATGCGCCCCGAGGCCGACTCCCAGGGGAAGGGGTATCAGGTTATTCAATCCCTGATTGCCGTTGGAGCTGGCGGATTGTGGGGCAAAGGAACGACGCAGGGCTCACAAACACAGGGGTTATTCCTTCCGGTCCCGCATACCGACTTCATCTTCGCTGCTTTCGCGGAGGAACATGGTTTTGTGGGAGCCTTAGGTGTTCTCCTGCTATACTTTATGGTGCTGATGCGGTTAATCCACAATGCCCAGACGGCTCCCGACCGGGCAGGGGCGTTCGTGGTAATGGGAGTGGTGGCGGTATTGGCTTTCCACATCCTGGTGAACGTCGGCATGGTAGTCGGATTTATGCCGGTTACCGGAATACCCTTGCCATTAATGAGTTATGGCGGGTCATCGGTTTTGTTCACGTTCCTGGCACTGGGCATTGTTATGAACATTCGTATGCGCCGGTTCGTGAACTGAGTCGAATGGAGCAAGCGGGATCTGCTCCAAAGAAGTTTGTGCAATATCGGTTTCGAGATCACGATCACTCTCACGTAACGAGAGTACCCGGCTGAAAGTGCCGGACAGGATTGCAGTTATCCCAAGCGGCGCAGCCGTGAGGGATGCGGACAGCGCGACAGGGCGGGTAACGGCCCCCTCGCCGCTCGGAAGGAGTTTCGCGATAGGGATCGCGGTAACGTTCCAGACGAAGGCGCAGAGAGCGGTCACAAACCATGTTGGCGCATGTAACAGGTGCGTAAGATTCTAAAGCTCAGCCAACGAATCCAGCCCACCGACATAGTTCGTGGGCACGGCCACGCGAAGAGGTCTCTCGCTGCAGGCATAGACCGCCTGCATGGGAATGAGCAACTTCGGCATGGCCCGCATCTTTTGGCACGTCCTTCCTGCAAGCCTTTCTGCTTGACCTTCGGTTTCTGATCCGGAGGGCACTCGGCCGGAAGCGCGGCTCTGGGAGAAGAGCTAGCGCCCGGAGTCTCAATGACAAAAGAACTATACGTTTCTTCAACGCCGCATCAGACCAAGATTGCGCTTGTCGAAGACGATCAACTCGCAGAGGTCTACTTTGAACACGAGAACGAATACACCCTGGCGGGCTCCATCTACAAGGGCCGAGTTACGCGGGTGCTACCCGGAATGCAATCGGCGTTCGTGGATATTGGGCTCGAACGCGACGCCTTCCTTTACGTCTCCGATTTTTACGAGGTGGAAGACGAAGAGGAGACTGGTGAAGCAGTGCCGGTTGCCCGCCCGTATGAGGTAAAGCCGGAACCCCGAGCCTCCGTGCCCGATGAGCTTCGCAACGAAGCTCGCGGGGAGGCAGAAGACAGCTCAGCCGAGGCCAGGGACGTCGAGGACACCTCCCGCTCTGAAAATGGCAGCGACGAGAGCGAAGGAGGGCGACGCTGGCGCGGCCGGCGTCGCGGACGGCGCAACCGCAGCCGCGGATTTTCCGAATCCAAGTTTGCCCACCCAACCGCACCAGAAGCCCAGGAATCCGGAAGTGGGCCAGCAACCGAGCCTCCGATCTTGCCGGGCGAGTCATTGGCAAGATTTCGACGGTCTGAAGAAGAAACGGAAGCAGCGCAGGAAACCGAAAGCGAAGTTGAAGCCCCAGCGGCGAGGGAAGCCCACGAGGAGAGCAGGGAAGACGTGCGGCCGGCAATTCGTAACGAAGAGCCGCCGTCCTCACGCCATCAGAAGCAACCCGTCATTCTCCCCGGCGAATCCTTCGCCAAGTTCAACCGCAAAAACGAGACAACATCTAGCTCCTCTGAAATTCCTAAGCAAGGCCGGCAAGAGTCACGACGTCAAGAGTCACGAGGTCCACAGTCGTATCGCCCGTTCGAACCGATCATTCTTCCTGGCGAGTCCATCTCCAAGTACGAGCGATTGCGCGGTCACCGGGTGGAAGCTGCAACTGAAACTCATCACGCAGAGCCCTCACAGGAATCCGTAAGCAGCCATGCTGAGGCGGCTGCCCGGAAGGAGGCGACCGCAGAGGCACAGCATCCGGAGCCGCCGGTATCCGAATGGAGCCGAGCGGAGGAACCCCAGTACCACACGCTGGAGGCGACCACTCATGCAGGAGAGGACATTACGCCGGAACCCTCAACCGAGTGGCAATTGCAGCCGCCCACTCTTGCAGAGGGGCAACGTTCAGAGGAGTCCGAAGAGAAGTTTCCAGGACCCGAGCTTGCCGCTGATAGCGATAGCTCTGAGATCTATGGGACTTCAGCTGAGGAGCCGTCTTTGCAGTGGGAAGCGCGGCAGATTTCTTCCCATGACGAAGCGCTGGGAGAGCCGATAGCCCCCGCACCCAGCTACGAAAATGCACCCGCTGGCGCATTTGAAGAACAGGAGATCGAAGAGGATGAGGCTGACTTGCCGCATCCCGCGGAGTCGCTGGATGAGGGCGAAGATTTCATCGAATTGGAGGAGGAGACCTTCGAGCCGGGTGCGGCTCGAGCGGCCAGCGAACTTGCAGATGCCGTACAGGAGGTAGCCAAGGAGCGTGAGATCTTGGGAGGCTACAGTGCCGAGGGCGAAAACGACTTGAGCGAGCTCGAGGAGATTGAGCAGGACGTTTATCCCACTGCGAATGGGACGGTAGGGGAAGAGAACGAAATTTCGCGGGCAGAACTTCGCGGTCCTGCCGGTACGGCTGCGTTCCAGCAGCGCGCTGCCGCACGCCCTGAATTCGATCGTTACCAACGCAATCGACGCGGTGGGCGCAGGTTCCGTGCTCGCCGCGAAAATCAGCGACAGCCCGTGTTGATCAGCGACATCCTCAAGGAGGGCCAGGAGGTCCTGATCCAGATCGCCAAGGAGCCAATTGGCAAGAAGGGTGCGCGCATTACCAGCCATATTGCACTTCCCGGGCGATTCCTTGTGTACATGCCGACCGTGAATCATGTGGGAGTCTCACGCAAGATTTCCTCTGACGAGGAGCGGCAGCGGCTGAAGAGGATTGTGTCCAGCGAACGTGAGAATGGCCACGGCGGATTCATCGTGCGCACGGCGGCTGCGAATGTCAGCGAGCAGGAGTTGCGTGCCGATATCCGCTTCCTCAAGAGCCTGTGGAACGATATTCGTACGCGCGCGGACAATTCCAAAGCCCCGGCGCTGATTTACCACGACCTGAACCTGGTGGAGCGCACCCTGCGCGATCTCGTGACCTCGGACTTTTCCGCCATCTGGGTGGACAGCGAAGCCGAATACGAGCGCGTTCTTCGTTTCGTGAACCGCTTCCAGCCATCACTGGTGAAGCGTGTCAAGCTCTACACCAAGGAGACGCCGCTGTTTGAACAATTCGGCATCGAGGAGGAGATTAACAAAGCGCTCAAACCCAAAGTCTGGTTGAAGAGCGGTGGCTACATTGTCATCAACCAAACCGAGGCCTTGGTCGCCATCGATATCAACACCGGAAAATATGTAGGCAAAACATTGCGCCTGGAAGACACCATCTTCAAGACTAACGTAGATGCCTGTAAGGAGATAGTGCGCCAGGTCCGGCTGCGTGATCTGGGCGGTATTATCGTGATCGATTTCATTGATATGGATGAGCGCCGTAACCGCCAGCGCGTGATGCAGGCTCTGGAGGAGGAACTCAAAAATGATCGCGCGCCCTCTAAGGTTCTCCAGTTCAACGATTTTGGACTGGTTGCAATCACCCGCAAACGGGTAAAGCAGTCGCTCGAGCGCACCCTGGGAGTCACCTGTACATATTGCACCGGAAGCGGGTTCATCAAGTCGCCCCAGACGGTATGTAATGAGATTTATACCGAGCTGCGAAAGATGGCTTCGCGCCTGGAGAAGGACACTATCATCCTTCGCGTGAACCCGGAAGTCGCCAAGGAACTGAAAGCAGACAATGGGCGTTGGTTGAATGACATGGAGGAACTTACCGGGCGCAACCTTATTGTCAAGCCTGACGCCACGCTCCACCAGGAGCAGTTCGACATGTGAGTTCCTGGGGAACGCAGAAATCAATCCGATCCAAGGCCTACGCTGGAACTCTTTACTTGATGATTTCAGCAAGCGCGAAAGCCGCAGCTTCTGCGGCTCTCTCCTTATCCCGGGTTCCCGTTTCCTTCCTATAAACTGCAAATGGTTTCAGCCGATGACGGGAGGGCTGCCAACCCTCACATATTCCCCAACAACTTACGTCGGGAAAAGCTGGTAATCAACGTGCAGTTACTAAAGGACAACTCAAGTAGAGTGGGCACTCCCCCTGCTGACACGAATTTTCTATCGGCAGGCACTACGAACCCGCTGGGGCACGGACTTGGCGCTCGGCCCACAAGCAGCCAGGTCATTCGAGCCGTGCCCCGGCGTCTTCCCATGGAACTCTACTGATCAACCTCTGTACTTTCGAGACTTGGCAGAGGGCTGAGGTTTGCTCTGTTATAAATCGTACGGATACCCCTGGAATGCATTTAAGAGACTACCTAGGCCGGGTAAGGGAAGCGCTTCTGCGGAGATGGAGAAGTTGGTCTTCGGCGACTCGTTTGAGCGTGGTTGCAACTCTTTTCGTAATGTTCACATTGTGCTCGTATTTCGTGCTACGCGCTGAGTCAGCGACTCTTCAGTTCAGCGTGCAACATAATTTTCGTAGTGCCAAACTCAACCTCTTCGTCGACGAAAGACTGGTTTTGGCCAGCGATCTCTCCATTACCAAAAAACGGCTCGGAATCTTCGGTCACGCCCAGGGGGCTTTTTCTCGCACCATTCGCATTGCTGCCGGTCAGCATCGCGTGCGTGTGCATATTTGGGAGCCAAACGGCAGCTTTAACCAGACCCGCGAAAATTATGCGGAATTTGCGCGTGAACCCCAGGCGCACCTGCAGGTTGTTTGTGGCTCCCATGGGGGGATGGCCCTGAATTGGGAAAACCTTCCAGAACTTAGTCAGGAATATGGCACGACCCCAGCATCATCGAAGGCCGCGGCATCCACCCTGCCGAAATATTTGATCTCGGTGTTTCTCAGTTTGCTTTGGACTCTGGGTTCAGCAGTGGTTGGATTCTACCTGCAGGAATACATGCGTTCGCGCCGCCGCACGCAAGCGCTCGGCGCACCTCCGCAACGAACGAGTTAAAGGACACGAGCCGAGAACTCGTGGCCAGCGACCTTCCGCAGTCTGGCGTAACTGGAGAGCAGGACTGCATCTACGGTTGGCGCGGCACGCCCTGAATATCAGGTCAAGCGATAGGCATCTGCGTTACTTGCGTGTAATATCTCCGAGATTCAGGGCGGAGGAACGTCAGCATGACCTCGCTTAAGAAGGCGGTGGTAATCGGCTCTTTTTCTGTTGGGGCATTACTGCTTTGCAAAGGGAAGCGAACAGCGGGACTGGCGTTGACCACGGTTGGCGTTGCCGTGCTTGCCGCTGAATATCCAAAAGGGTTTGCTGTGGTCAGCGTTTTCATACCCGGCTACTTCTCACGTGCCGCCAGGATCTACTCAACCGTTACACAGATTGCCGATCAATTCCGCCGGCGGGATGATGTCGGCGCTGGCTATCCCCTGCAATACAGCCCCGACTACACAGATTGAGTTGTGGCAGGCTGTACTTGCAGCGTCGGCACAGAATTGGGCCCAGTTCTCTAAGCTATCTGCAATTCGTTGCACATAAAACGCTGCAAAATTCTGAGAAATGTAAACAATTTTGCTTTCCAGTTGACTTCTTCTCGATTGAGCGCATGATTGGCGCAACGGGGTGTGCTGTGGGGCAGCGTTCCTTCCTTTTGCTTCTCACTTTCGCCTTCGTTTCCGCGGCAATGGCGTTTGGCCAATTGCAAGGTGACGCGCATGTCACGCTTGATCGCGCCAGCGCATTTTTGCAGAAGTCCGCGTTTGCACACGGCTACATGCACGGATACGAAGAAGGCTTCCACGTGGCCGATTCCGATCTCCAGATGTACCGGGATTTCCGCGAAGTGAAGTCGATGGAAAAATTCCGCAAGTGCATAGGCTATCGCCCCGAGTATGGTGAGCGCCACATGTTTGACAGCGGATACCACGAGGGGTTCCGGGTCGGTTATTTCGATGGTTATGCGGGACGCCGCTTTCGTGCAGTAGAGGGAGTCCGCAGAGCTGCCGGCGATCTGCTGGATCACCAGCAGATGAATTTTCATCCCTCGCATAGCTTTGATGAAGCGGTGATGGCCGGGTACCTCACCGGCCGCACGCAGGGTCTGCAGGATGGTCGCGAGGCAAGCAGTTATCGCTCTGTGGCTGGGAACTGCAGTTCCATCCTCGACGCACGGCACGCCGGTGCCGGCCCTGAATATTGCGAAGCGTTCCGCCGGGGTTACCAGATCGGCTACGGCGATGGCTACACCAACCAGCGCCCGCCTTCATCTGAACGTGATTCTCCACCCGCAAAAGAAGCAGAAGTTGCCGCCAGCGAGCAATCCGGAGGACGGTAAGCGGACGGCCATTGGCCATTGTCCAGGCGTCCAGTGTCCCTTCGGGCATTGTACGAAGCGATTCCCCTATTCCCGCTCCGGTCAAATGCAGCTATGCTTTGTGCGAAGTTGATAGGGGACCCCACCCATGACGAAATCATCCAACTCACGGAAACCCAAGATTCACATTGCGGTCGTAGAGACAGACCCTCTGCGGCTGATTGGTCTTCGCGCGCTCTTTGATTCCGAATCGGACTTCGAATTGTCTTCTGCCGCACTCGCCCAGATCGCCACCTTGCCGAACGTCGATATCGTCCTCCTAGGCAACCAGGCCGGGCAGAATCTGTTCGATGTGATGGCTGGCCTGAAGGCCGCTCGGCCGGACCTGCGCATCATCGTTACCGGGACGGGAGCCGATGATGAAGCCATCCTGAAGGCTCTCGCGGGTGGGGCCAAGGGCTACGTAGACGAAGCTGCCAGTCCCGAAGAATTCATCCAGGCTATCCGCATCGTTCATCAAGGTTCGGTCTGGGCGCCACGCCGCGTTCTTTCCATGTTCATCGAGCGAGTCACATCTTCACCGGGGAGGATTTTCCCTGCTGGACGTGTGACGTTTACCGATCGCGAAAAGCAGGTGCTGGAGTTATTGGTAGCCGGCAGGTCTAACAAGGAGATCGGTAGCGTATTGGGCATCGAAGAGCGTACGGTCAAGGCGCACGTAGCCAAGTTGATGCGCAAAGTGGGCGTACAAAACCGTATTGCGCTCTCTGTCCATGCCATCACGCACTCGCTGGTTACCAGCAAGTAATCTTCTCAAACAAAGGCGTTTAGGTTCTGCCGCCTATTAGCTGGCATATCGGCCCGCGGCTGGTTTCCGCCAACAGTTACTTACTAAATTACCTTCGGACATTGGCCGAATTCGCACCTCCTTCTAATCTAGCGTAACTTGAGGACTTCGCGGGGCTGTCGCATACTCGGTGCACCTACCACAGAACCTGGGAGACGGGGGTTGGAGCCGGTAACGAGGGTCACTGGTTTCAACCCCTCATTTTTTCCCGTCCACAGTGAACGCCTCCGCAATCCAGGCTTTCATCCCTGGCGGAAAGTCGTGCGCGCTTCGTGCGGGTAACCAACTCAGCCAATGTTGTGCGGTCTCCGTTAGCCTTAGTATTCAGCTGTGCCTTTCGTCCGTTCACTCCAACCAAGAGGTTCTGCTGGCATGAAACGCTCATTGCTCGCGGTCTTGTTCCTGATTCCAGGCTTGCTATGGGGAGACGTTACTCGCGATAAGCCTGTAGAGCGCATCGACTCCGCCGCGGCGGTGCTCAAAGAAATCATGGATGCTCCCGATGCTGGAATTCCGGAGGAGATCCTCACATCATCGAAATGCATTGCGGTAGTTCCCTCGATGCTGAACGCTGCCTTCTTGTTCGGCGGAAACTATGGAAAAGGTGTGGCCAGCTGCCGTACCGATCACGGATGGAGCGCTCCCGCATTCTTCAATCTCAAGGGGGGCAGCTTTGGGTTTCAAGTCGGCGGGCAAGCGGTGGACTTGATCATGGTGATCATGAATGACCAGGGTATGCAGCACCTGCTTTCCAGCAAATTCGAATTGGGTGCAGACGCCTCCGGTGCAGCCGGACCTGTTGGCCGGCATGTGGAAGGCGATACCGACTGGAAAATGCGCGCTCAGGTTCTTACCTACAGCCGGGCTCGGGGAGTCTTTGCCGGGATCAGTCTGAAAGGCGCTGTGCTTACCCAGGATAAGGACGACACGCGGGCGTTCTACGGTCGAATGATTCGCTTCCGGACACTACTGACCGGCGAGGCCACGCCTACCGCCGACTCGCAGCCCTTCTTGGAGCAACTGAACAAGCAAGCTGGCGGCTCGGGCGGAAAATAGAGAGCCCGCCGGAATCCGGTTTGACACTGAAAATCTGCCGATGGTACCGTCCCCGCGTTGGCCATGCGCCACAAGCTCGAATTTGCCCTGGTATGGCTATTGGTAAAGCTCCTTGGCTGGCTGCCACGGTCCTTCTCGCACGCTTTGGCGATTTCGCTGGCATGGCTCGTGTATGTCATACACGGTCGGCTACGCCATGTGGGCAAGCGCAATCTGGAGCTGGCATTTCCCGAGAAGACCCTGGCGCAGCGCAAGAAAATCCTCAGAGGCGTTTTCACCTCAATGGGGCGGCAGCTTTCCGAATTCTGCCGCTTTCCCCGATACGACCGCGAAAATATCTCGACCTTGGCGGCTTACGAAGGCTTTGAGGCCTTCGATGCTGCTAATAAGCGCGGCAAAGGTGTGTTGTTCCTGACAGCACACATGGGTGGCTGGGAGATCGGTTCCTTTGCGCATGCGCTATACGGACATCCTCTGCAGATTGTGGTGCGCCCGCTCGACAACCCTTACGTGAACCAGTTAGTTGATCGCTACCGAACGATGCACGGTAACTCAACGTTTGAGAAGCAAGACTTCGCTCGCGGTCTGCTGTCGGCTATGAAGGCCGGAGAAACGGTAGGCGTGTTAATGGATCAGAACATGACGCCGCCCCAGGGAGTCTTTGTCGACTTCTTTGGGATTCCCGCGTGCACTGCCAGCGGGGTCGCGCGGGTTGCATTGCGCACCGATGCTGCGGTCGTTCCAGCATTCACGATTTGGGACGACCGGCTGCGCAAGTACCGTGTGTACTTCAACCCTGCGATCCCGTTGGTGAAGACTGGGGACGATGAGCGAGATGTGGTGGCCAACACCGCAGCCTTCACTCGTGTGATCGAGGACTACATCCGAAGATATCCGGATCAGTGGCTCTGGGTGCATCGGCGTTGGAAGACGCGTCCTACGGGCGCGTCGCCGTTATACTGAGTCTAGCTAGCATCAATTACGTAGACGCCGGGCGTGTGTAAAGAACTTCGTCACGCGGGATCCAGCATGAAACTGGAGAAAATCGCCGCCTCCCTGGGAGCCAAGCTGATCGGCCCGGCCTCAGTCGAGATTGTGCGGGTGGCGAGTATCAAATCTGCAACGGCTGGTTCGCTGGTCTTTGTTGAAAGCGAGAAAACGCTTAGCCTGGCTTTCGATTCGCCCGCGTCCGCCATCATCGCTGGTGATTTTGGCCGGCAGAGTGACGGCCGTAAGCCTCTGCTCATCGGTCAACAACCGCGATTGCTCTTCGCCAAGGCTGCCGCCCTCTTGGAGCCACCCCGGGACACGGTTGGTGGAATCCATCCCACGGCTGTGGTTTGCGACCAATCCGGCCTCGGGCCAGGCGTGTCGATCGGAATGTATTCGGTGATCGGGCCCGGAGCTGTGCTTGGCGAGGGCACTCGCATTGATTCAGGAGTCGTTATTGGAGAAGGCGTGCAACTGGGAGAGGGATGCGATATTCGACCCAACGTCACCATATATCCAGGAACGTGCTTGGGCAATCGCGTAATCGTGCATGCGGGAGCGGTTCTGGGTAGCGATGGATTCGGGTATGTTCGCGACGAAGGCACTGGAAAGTACCAGAAATTTCCCCAGATCGGAAGATTAGAAATCGGAGATGATGTCGAGATTGGCGCCAACAGCACCATTGACCGCGGGGCGCTGGACGCAACCGTTATCGCCAGCGGCGTAAAGATCGACAACCTCGTGCACATAGGCCACAACGTCAGCGTCGGAAAGAATGTCGTCATCGCTGCGCAAACCGGGGTATCCGGTAGTTCGGTCATCGAAGATAATGTGGTCGTGGCGGGCCAAGTGGGGATCGCCGATCATGTGCGCATAGAGGAAGGAGTCATCCTGGGCGCCCAATCCGGTGTCCCCAGCAACAAAATTATTCGGGGGAAGGGAATTCTGTTCTGGGGGACGCCAGCACGGCCGATCCGCGAGTATCTGAAAGAACTGGCGGTCTTGGCTCGTCTGGCAAGGAAGAAATAGTAGCCATGGCGATCGTGGTGGTGGGTGGACATTCGCGCAGCGTGGGCAAGACTAGCGTAGTTGCGAGCCTGATCGCGGCGTTGCGGGATAGACGGTGGACTGCGATCAAACTCACACAATATGGCCACGGCATCTGCTCGGCTGACGGCAAAGACTGCGACTGTGCATCCGATGACCACACCTGGGCAGTTACTGAGGAACGGGATCCAAAGGGAGACTCCGACACATCACGGTTTCTGGCTGCGGGGGCGGCGAAAGTATTTTGGGCGCGAACTCGTCAAGGCTACCTGGCAGAAGCCATGCCAAAGCTGCGAACCATCATTGCGCAAGCCGAGAATGTGATTTTCGAATCGAACAGCCTGATGAAATTCGTTCGGCCGGATCTTTACCTGGCCATCCTGGACTACGCGAACCCAGATTTCAAAGCATCTGCACGCGAGTTTCTAGATCGTGCCAACGCGATCATCCTGCATGAGCCTCAGGGGCATACCGTGCAATGGACTGGCGTCTCGCTGAAGCCAGTCGCGGGCAAGCCGATGTTCCGGATCGAGCCGCCGACATACGTCACTCCCGAGATCGTGGAATTCGTGCGGGGGAAGCTGGAGGCGGTGCACACCCCGGTTCGATAGTGCTCTCGTAGGTTTTCAGCGGATGCTGGCAGTCGTTCTCTGAATATCTGATAGCCTGTGTTTAGCCCGCATCTCATGCGCGACTTTGAAATTCTGTTCGATTACGGTGAGCCTGGGCCGATCAGCGACGCCGCCTATGCCCCCTACGGAGGTCTTGGCTTTCCTGAACCGCCGTCTGATCGTCCCTGGATCTATTCCAATTTTGTGCAATCGCTGGACGGGATCGTTTCATTCCTGGGCTTGGATGCGTCGGGCATGGCAATTTCCCAATCCGCCGAGGATCGTTGGCTGATGGACCTGCTGCGTGCCAACGCCGATGCCGTCCTCCTGGGAATGGGCACCTTGCGTGAAGAAACGCGTCTCGGCGGAACAGAAAGCCGGGGTCCAGTCTTTCGCATCATGAACGACAAATTGCGCGCCTTGCGAACACGCCTCGGGCGCGGCCGCGAGAAGAACATATTCGTGACAGGCTCGGCGTCGCTGGAATTTGGAAAATACCGGGTCTTCGATGGGAACCTGGTGCAGCCAATAATCGTGACTAGCACCAGCGGCGCTTCCAGGCTAACAGCTCAGGGCTACAAGCAGGTGACGGTGATTGCCACGGGGGAAGGTACACTTGTTGATCTGCAGGAAATGGTGCGCATTTTGCGGCGGGATCATGACGTTCGTTATCTGCTCTGCGAAGGCGGGCCCACTGTATACGGATACATGTCACGGGCGGGCCTCATCGACGAGAAGTTCCTCACGGTTTCGCCAGTGGAGGTGGGAGCGATTGTTCCGCCAGAGCAGCCGCGCGCAACGTGGGAGGACGCGACACGCCTATGCCGTCGTCCCACAACCTTCGAGGCGCCCGGATTTACCAAGCAAAACGCAGCACGTTGGAAATGGCTCAGTTGCCGCAAAATAGGAGATCATGAGTTCAATCGGTACCGTCGGCTGGCAGTCTCAGCTGAGAGCTGATCCTTACAGGTCCTCATGTCCGCTGTTGTCGCGAAAACACTGAAGCCAGTGGGCTCCCGCAGGCCGGAACCACGCCGCCCTCAGTCGCTGCAGGCAATCCGGCCCACCGCCTGGCTGCTCTCGTTGATCTCGGGTGTGCTGCAGGTGGTGATCTTCCCGCTCCCCAATTGGACATTCCTTTGTTGGATCGCGGTTGCGCCCCTTCTGATCGCCGTACTCTCGGCCCGGCGTGGACCGCAAGGCTTGATGCCAGCTACTGCTTGGCAGGCTGCTGCACTTGCCTATCCCAATGGGCTGATCTTTCACATTGGCACTTGTTACTGGGTGGCCAATGTGATGAAGAACTACGGCAAACTGAGCACACCCCTCGCCATGGGAGTGATGGTGTTGATGTGCATGGTTCTAGCGCTCTCACATGCTGCCTTCGGACTGCTGGTCGCGTTAGCTGCCGGCTGGAGAGGGCTGGGCACGCGCGCACTTCTGCTGGCGCCACTTTTCTGGGTGCCGCTGGAATTGTCGCGCCAATATGCATTTGGGTTTCTGTGGAACCCGATCGGTACGGTGCTGGTGGATAACATTCCCCTCTCGCGGATCGCCACCGTCACGGGCGTTTGGGGACTCTCGTTTGAGATACTGCTGGTAAACACGGTGTTTGCCGCGGCATTTCTGGGAAGGCGGGATCGTCGAATTCCCGTGCTGGCCGGCACCATCTTGCTTTGCGGCCTGCTGGAAACTGGGGCTTACTTCCAACCTGCAAAGTCAGCGGCCAGTGGCACGGCACGGCTTGTGCAAGCTGACATTCCTATCAAAGACACAGGCTGGAGTTATGAATATTTCCAGAATACGCTGGCTGACCTGACGAGGCTGAGCGTGCCTCATCCTGGCGAAGGCATGGCAGGAGATCCTCAGCCCGACCTCATCATCTGGCCGGAGACGCCTTCGCCGTTCTTCGATAATGATCCGCGTTTTCGCGGAGTTCTGTCCCAGGTCGCTCGCGACGCACATGGCTATGTCATCGCCGGTACTTTGGGAGTCCTGAGAGGCGAGCAGAACACGGAGCGCGTATCCAACTCAGCATCCCTGGTAGCTCCGAATGGCGACTGGGTGGCTCGCTACAGCAAAGTCCGGCTGGTGCCTTTTGGCGAATATGTACCGTTTAAGTTTGTCTTCGGCTTTGCTCACAAGTTGACCAAAGAAGTTGGGGATTTCGTGCCTGGAACCGAGCGTATGGCCTTGCCTGTGCATAGCTATAAGCTGGGCATTTTTATCTGTTATGAGTCGGTGTATCCGAACGAGATCCGGCAATTCGCCGACAATGGCGCCAATCTGCTCGTGAATATTTCCAACGATGGCTGGTTTGGGCACACGGCGGCACCCGAACAGCACCTGCGTCAGGCGCGTATGCGTTCGGTTGAGAATCACCGCTGGCTGCTGCGTTCCACGAATACAGGAATTACGGCGTCCATTGACCCTTATGGTCGTGTGGTAGCGCAGGCACGACGCGATTCACGGCTCGCAATTGATGTCCCCTACGGTGTTGAAACCGGCACCACGCTCTACACTCGCTATGGCGATTGGTTCCCGTACCTGTGTGCGATAATTTCTTTGGGGATGCTTTTTTTGCGCCCCGCATTCCGTAGAAAAGTGGTGAATTGATGGTAGAGGAACTGGAACAGGAATATACCCTCCTTCGGGAGAAAGTGCGCGATCTGCGGGAGTATCTTTGACCCGACCCAAGCCCACCGCCAGCTAAGCGAACTCGAAAAACAGATTGCCGATCCGGCGATCTGGTCCAATCCCCAGAAATCGCAGAGTCTGATGCGCGAACGGAAGCGCCTCACAGACATTGTCTCGACTGAGGCAGAATTAGCGCGCCGCGATGGAGAAATCAGCACATATTTTGAGCTCGCGCACGAAGGCGAGCAGGTTGACGAAGATCTCAAGCGAGAGATCGACGCCCTGCGAACGCTAGTGGATCGGCTGGAGACCGAAACGCTGCTTTCCGGTCCTAACGACGCTCTGAACGCAATCGTGACCATTCACCCAGGGGCCGGCGGCACAGAGTCGCAGGACTGGGCCGACATGCTGCTGCGCATGTATCTGCGCTGGGCTGAGCGACAGGGATTCGAAGCGGTCGTGAATGATTATCAGCCCGGCGAAGAGGCGGGGCTTAAATCAGCCACCTTCACCATCTCGGGCGAGTATGCCTACGGGCTTCTGAGCAGCGAGATTGGCGTGCATCGCCTAGTGCGAATTTCGCCATTCGATCAGGCCAAGCGGCGCCACACTTCATTTGCCAGCGTGTTCGTCTCCCCTGAAATCGACGAAAGCGTGGAAGTTGTGATTAAGCCGGAGGATTTGCGGGTAGATACTTATCGTTCGGGAGGCCGCGGCGGACAGCACGTAAACACCACGGATTCCGCTGTGCGCATCACCCATCTGCCCACGGGCATAGTGGTAAGTTGCCAGAACGAGCGCTCACAACACAAAAATCGCGATCGCGCGATGAGCATCTTGCGCTCGAAACTCTATGAATATGAGATGGAGAAGAAGCGGGCGGAAAGCAAGAAGATCGAGGAGTCCAAACTAGACATAGACTTTGGTTCCCAGATTCGCTCCTATGTCCTTGCTCCCTACCGGCTGGTGAAGGATCATCGCACCAAGGTGGAGATAGGTGACGTGGATCGCGTGCTGGACGGCGACTTGCAGCCATTCATTCGTGCTTATCTCCTGATGCGGCGGGGTGAGGGTCAGGCCGGGGTGTCAGCCCCTGCCTAGAGGGAAGGAGAAAGCTGGGCGAATGCGCACCAGTTCCCGAGGTAGAGTCGAGTTGGCAATAATGAGCAATGAATTAGTGGCAGCATCATCGAATCCAACATTTACCCGACGTTTCGAAGACGCGCTTTCCTATGCTGCCGAGCTGCATCGCAACCAGAAGCGTAAGGGCAACGCCAACATTCCTTACGTGGGGCACCTGCTGGGGGTGGCGTCGCTGGTTATAGAGGCAGGCGGCGACGAGGATATGGCCATTGCCGCCCTGCTTCACGACGCGGTAGAGGATCAAGGCGGAAAGCCCAGACTGGAGGAGATCCGACAGAAGTTCGGTGCGCGGGTGGCCCACATCGTGGACGGCTGCACGGATAGCGATCAGTCACCTAAACCGCCCTGGTTGGAGCGCAAGCGCCAATACATCGAGCACGTCCGCAAGCTGGCGGACAGCGACGTCTGCTTTGTTTCCGCCGCTGACAAGTTGCATAATGCGCGCACGATATTGTCCGACTTCCGCCGCCTGGGCGACAGCGTCTGGGAACGCTTCAGCGGCAAGAAGAAAGGCACACTCTGGTACTATCGGACGATCGTGGAGGCATTTCGCGAAGCGCAGAGCCGTAAAGGTTCAAATCACCGATTGGAAGCGGGATATGGCCGCATCCTTGACGAACTGGAAGGCGTAGTCGCAAAGCTGGAGCAGCTTTCTGGCACGCTGGGAGAATTGGCTTGTCGCGGTTGATTGAACTGATCAGGCGCTCGGCTGTCCCTGCCAACATGATGCGTTCCGCGGCGCTTGGAGCCCTCGCAATCCCAGAATCGGAAACGCTGGAAATTCTGGTGTGCCTGGCACAGCATCCCATTTTTGGCGAGCAGGCGCAATTTACGCTTGCCGGATGGGACGAGAATTCGCTGATCCGCGCCAGCCAGGATCCTGCCACTCCCGCCGAAGTCCTGGAATACTTGAGTTCACCGTCCAATATTCGTCCCAAGCTGCTGCCCTCCTTGTTGGCAAATCCCGCAGTACCCGAAGCCCGTCTCGTAGAACTGGCGGAGAGCAAGTCCCGCGAGACGCTCAGCCTCCTTCTTGCCAGCCAGCGTGCCCTCGGCCTTGAGAAGGTGCTGAGAACGTTGAGTCTTAATCATCACCTGCTGCCCGCTGAAAGTGAGCAGGTTGAGCAGATGCTCGCACAATTCGACAAACCCAGTTCTCCCCTCGAAATCCAAACTGCTCCCTTGTCCATTCCAAGCATTGATGACAGCGAAACCGATATTCTCCAGATCGAAAGCGAGATCGCGCGTTTTCATGCCGAACATGCGGCGGAGATCGCAGAGGCAGAGGCGAAGCCGTTTGAGTTGACCGATTTAACGGACGACGAGACGCGAGAGATCCAGCAATCGGTTGCGGCCAGGCATACGCAGGCCAAATCGCAGGTGGAACCCCAGCGCTTGTCCAACTTGCAGAGGATTGCGCGATTGACTGTGGGAGAGCGGGTTCAATTGGCAATGAAAGGCAACCGCGAGGATCGCTTCATCCTGATTCGCGACGGAGCAAAGATTGTTTCCTCAGCAGTCCTCGAGTCGCCCAAGCTAACGGACTCCGAAGCAGAGCAATTCGCCACCATGAAGAATGTTACTGAGAACGTTCTTCGTGGTATAGCCGGAAAACGGAAATTCATAAAGCTCTATCCGGTGATGAAGGCCCTGTGTTCGAACCCGCGTTGTCCCCTCGACCTGTCGCTTACGCTGGTTAAAAGCCTGATTGTCCGGGATCTGAAGGACCTCTCTGCCAATAAGAATGTCGCAGACACATTGCGCAAAGTGGCGCTCAAGCTGTTCCGCGAAAAGAACACTGTAAAGAAACGAGAATAGACTGGAGCCCGTTAAACGAATTGTGTCAATGACAATACATTGCCATCGGGATCCTTGAACCACGCAACCCTGGTACCGCCGGGCGCCGTCCAGATTCCGTGCTCATCCTGGCCCGGAAACCCGTATTTTTCAAATTGGACCCCCTTCGTCTGCAGCTCGGCGACCGCGGTCTGAATGTCGAGAACCTCCCATCCCAGGATCGTGAAGGGATCCGGCTTGAATTCCGGCACCCGGCTCAACCGCAGTATGATCCCGTTGGCATCAAAGATCAGAGCAAATTTGTCATCACTGAGGAAACGAAGGCCCAGTGTCTTTTCGTAGAAGGAGCGTGCGGCCTCAGGGTTGCGGGTGGGAACGAAAGTCATAATCTTCATCGCATTCAACATAGAGTCTCTCCTTACACTGCGCTGGTGATGTGCCCTTTTTGGCTCCATCCACTTTGCCTCTGTACAATAAGGCAGTTCTGGAGGTCCCGAGTGCCCGGGTCCGATCCCATTGCTGAGCTGCTGAGGCGTGCCAAAATCATTGCCGTGGTTGGGCTCTCCAATAGCCCGCTTCGCGAGAGCCACGGCGTGGCCGCCTACATGCAGACGCAGGGTTATCGCATTATTCCTGTGAATCCCAACGTCGATCATGTTCTGGGGGAAAGATCCTACTCCTCATTGCTGCAGGTGCCGGAGAAGATCGATATTGTAAACGTCTTTCGGCGCTCTCAGTTCGTGCCCGAGGTTGTAGAACACGCCATTCAGTTGAAGATCCCGGCGATCTGGATGCAGGAAGGCGTTGTCCACGAGGCAGCCGCCGAAAAAGCTCGCCAGGCTGGCATTTTAGTAGTGATGGACCATTGCATTCTCAAGGAGCATCGTCGCCGGTTCTCCTAGGGCGACCTTCGAAACGACATTTGTATTCTCGATTCAGCGGAGTGATTATGCACTCTTCGGGCTCATACTTTGCGGCAAGATGGCCCAAAAGGGTCAATTATGGATTTTTGCAGCTCTTCTGCGCGATCGCTCTCATCGGAATTTTCGTGCCGAGAAGTCAAGCGCAGGGCACATCAGCTGGAAAATATCAGGTAATTCACAAATATGTTCTCGGCGGCGACGGCGGCTGGGATTATCTGACCTTGGATGCTGGCGCCCGCAGACTCTACATCGCGCGTGCGACTCGAGTGATGGTCGTCGATCCCGACAGTGGGAAGCTGTTGGGCGAAATTGCGGACACACCCGGAGTGCATGGAATCGCTTTGGTTCCAGAACTGAGGGAGCGGTTTTCTGATGTGGTTGATCGCAGAGGAAAAGGGTTCATCTCCTGCGGTCGCGCCAATAATGTCGCCATCTTCGATATGAAAACGCTTGCCACCACAGCTCACGCCAAGACCGGGGATGGTCCCGACGCCATTACTTATGATCCAGCGTCCGGTCGTATATTCGCCTTCAACGGACGCAGCCAGGATGCAACCGCCATTGATGCCAACTCCGGCAATCCCGTCGGGACCATCAGCCTCGGTGGCAAACCCGAATTCGCGGTGGCCGATGGTACTGGTCGTGTATATGTGAACATTGAAAGCACGAGCGAAATTGCAGTTCTGGACGCGCGCAAGCTGACGGTGCTAAATCGCTGGCCGCTGAAACCCTGTGAGGAGCCTACGGGCCTGGCGATCGACGTGAAGACTCATCGGCTATTTTCCGGTTGCAGCAACAAACTCATGGCGATCGTCGATGCAGAGTCCGGCAAGTTGATCAGCACCCTGCCCATCGGTGCCGGCGTCGATGCCACCGGATTCGATCCCGGCAACCAGATCGCATTCAGCTCTAATGGCGATGGCACTCTGACTCTGATTCATCAGGATTCTCCCGATAGATATAGTGTGCTGGAGAACGTTGAAACCGCGCGCGGAGCCCGCACCTCAGCCTTTGATCCCCAGACACATAACATTTATCTGGTTACGGCGCAGTTCGGACCCACATCCGCGCCTAGCGCTGAGCAGCCCCGTCCGCGTGCGAGCATTATGCCGGATTCGTTCACGCTTCTGGTGGTAGGAAGAAGATGAGTGCAGGCTTGAGCGAAACAGTCTCGTCTTTGCGTCCAGAACGCTCTAGCCACTAGAATAAAGAATTCAAGTCTCAATCTCGGGTTCATGGACAAAGTCAAAGAAGTGGCCTCCTTGCTTTCTTGCACCTGCAGACTTAACCGGCCGAATTCGGCGGCGGTGGTGGTGATTCTGTTATTGCTGGTGTGTCTCTTAACCGGGTGTGGGGATACTTTCCGCCCAGTTGCGCTGCCAATCCTGACGCCAACTCCTAACCCAGCGGAAACTCATACGGTAGTGGTGGTAAACAACAATGCAGGCGCATCTGGGACTACGAACAATCTGGATGTCTCAGGCGATAGCAACGTGTTGAACCGTCAGGTAGGAAGGAATCCTGTACACGCTGCCCTGCGTTCGGATCAATCCTTAGCGTTTGTAGTCAATAATGTGGACGATACGGTTACAACCTATTCTCCGCGCTTAATAACCACTGATCCTTCAACGGTGGCACTGGCGACAGGTTCGGGACCGGTGTTTGTGTTGACTGCCGGAACTGGCGCCTACGTGGCCAACGCGGGCAACAACACAGTGGCAGCTCTCAGTTCACTCGGGCTCACTCAAGCGGCCACCGCGGTGGTTCCTGTGGGAAATAATCCGGTGGCGCTAGCCATCACGCCTGATGGTAAGAAAGTTTACTGCCTCAACAAGGATAGCGGCACAGTTACTGTCATAAATACCTCTGACAACTCCATACAAACGACGATCACGGTAGGTTCTTCGCCAGTTTGGGCTGTCATGTCTCCGACCCCGCTGTTGTTCGTACTGAACCAGGGAAGCGGGACCGTTTCGGTGATCGATCCCAACGTAGATACTGTGATTGGCACACTCAATGTTGGCAGCGGAGCAACCGAGGTGATTTACGATCCGCGCTTAACCCGCCTCTATGTAGCTAATTTTGCTTCCAATACTGTGAGCGTCTTTAATGCGGGAACTACAATTCCCACCCTGATTACTACCTTGAATACCGATGCAGGTCCGCGTGCTGTGACAGCCCTGTCTGATGGCACTCGCTTCTACGTTGCCAACTCCATTGCCGGCACAGTTTCCGTATTCGACGCCATCAGCCTGGCGTTTCGAAAGACGATCCCCGTGGGAACCACGCCCTACTGGATCGATTCCTCCCCTGACAGCACCAAGGTGTTCACGCCCAACCGCGATTCCAACAACATCTCGGTCATTCGCACCACCGATGACACGGTCGCGGCCACCGTTCCCTCTGCTTCGCCGAGCCCAGTTTTCCTGGTCGTGCAGTAGCAAGAATGTGGACCGCGATGTCGATGCTGGCGGGCGGCGCGGTGTTTGGGGGTGAGGTTGTCCTACGGGATTCGCTGCAGTGCAACCGGCTACGTGTGGGGTGTCCGTTCTGAATCGATGCCAATTCTGCCGGTGGCAGAATGTATGGCTTGAGCGATGACGAGATCGCCACTATTCGCGACGGGAATCTCGATGGCTTCACCGCGGCGCAAGCTGCATTGTTGCGCATGGCAGACGCCATGGCCGATACTCCGTCGAACGTGAGCGATGAGCTTTTTGCTGAGTTGCGGCGACACTTTTCCGAAGAGGAACTGATTGAGCTTGCGGCCAGCGCGGCCCAGGAGAATTTCCGCGCTCGTTATAACCGGGTCTTTGATGTGGGAAGCGACGGACTATACCGGAAGGGCTTGCATTTTAAGCAGCATCGAGTGGCTTAGCGTTGATGGTTTCAGGTTGAAGCTGCGGTCGATCAACCCACCATCACGGAGTCATGTTTTCGGCGGTGGTTATACCGCATAGCAATATTCATGAAGATCATGCCGCTGCTGGTATCAAAACACATGACTAGGGCTTCCGTATCCTCCGAACTGGCCCCACCATGGCTTGCAGTGTGGATCTCGGGAGGATGAACTTTGAAGTGGAAGCCCTGGTCGTTCAGCACCGTGACTGCATTGCCGATTACCTGGTTAGCTAATTCGCAGATCGCCTCGCGCACCATCTCCGGCGTGGCTGCGGAATCGTTGCCGCCTGCCAGACGTTGGGTCACGGCCTTGGCCGCTTCGGGCTCGAGGTCGAAAATGATGCGACCCTCGATGTCACCCTGAACAACGATCAGCGCGGCCACTCCATGCAGACAATATGCCTCTTGCTCCATGCTGACTGTGCCAATGCTGGTGGTGCACTGCAAGGTCTCAGCCAAAACCGCATCGGTTGCATTGATAAACGGCTGGATTAGATCCATCTTCACTGGGATACTCCCGCGGGCACAGCGCCCACCGTGGCTTCATCACCCAGAACGTATTTGATCACCTCGTAGAGCACTTCGGGCTTCACCGGTTTCTGGACAAAATGGCGCGCTCCCTTTTGCAGAGCGGCAATAATGTTTTCCTGATAGCCCACCGAGGAAACCATCACGATGCGCGCCTCGGGACTTTGGCGCACAATTCGTTCGGCCGCCTCGATGCCCTCCATCTGCGGCATCGTAATGTCCATCAGCACTACATCGGGCTGAGTGCGCCCGTACTCGGCGATGGCGGTACAGCCATCCCCCGCTTCCCCCGCCAGTTGTCCACCGAAGGACTCAATCATGCGTGCCAGGTTCTTGCGCGCAAAGACGGAGTCATCGACGACAAGGTAGCGGATGGGCCGCATGTCCTTGCTTCGAATCAGTGGGGCAAATTGTTCCATACCTTCCTCCGACCCCTTAGTGGTCCCAGAACTTCCTCTGCTAATGTCTAGAATCTCCCGCACTTTCGCCGACCGGGTCGGCATGAATGTGCACTCGATTGTTGTTGCATTGGGCCTGCAGAGTACTCACCAGGCCTTCCAGATTCACCACGCGCATCGCGTACCCTCGCTCCACCGCCATTCGTGGCATGCCGTACACCACACACGATTCTTCGGATTGCGCGATCGTGAATCCGCCCGCCAACTTAATCGCCCGCATGCCATCGGCGCCATCCTCTCCCATGCCGGTCATGAGCACTCCAATCCCGATTTCGCGCAATTCCTGCGCCAGGGAGTGAAACAGCACATCAACTGAGGGACGGTGCCCGTTCATGCGTTCTCCATCGCTGAGCACCACCACATCTCCCAGCGGCATCCGTTTCACACGCATATGGCGATTTCCCGGACAGATGAGCGCCCGACCCCCTAACAACAAGTCGCCGGAGCGCGCCTCGCGCACTTCAATGGCGCAGAGTTCGTCCAGACGTCGCGCAAACATACCGGTGAAGCCCTCTGGCATGTGCTGGACAATCAGAATTGCCCCAGAGAAATCTGGCGGCAGCTGTGTCAGTACATACTGCAGAGCCTGGGGTCCGCCAGTCGAAACGCCGATAGCAATGACCCGCGTGGCTGCATTGAGACGCTGTGCCTTGGGTCCGCGTGCAACCAACCGAGGCTCCGGCAACTGAACCGGCTGGCTCTTGGCCGCCACCTTGATCTTGGCAATCAGGTCCTTGGCGATCGCGTCCATGTCGGTGGTCGTGTTCTTCGGTTTGGCCACGAAGTCGAAGGCCCCCATGGCGAGGGCGCGAAATGTAGCTGCCGCCCCTTCCGTGGTATGGGCACTGACCACAATCGCCGGCAGACGATATTTGCGGGCGATGACGCGCAAGGCCTCCATGCCATCCATGCGCGGCATGTCTAGATCCAAAGTGACCACTTGTGGCTTGAGCTCTGGAATCTTGTCCAAGGCAAATGCGCCATCCATGGCGGTCCCAACCACCTGGATCGAGCTATCGCGCTCGATGATTTGCGGCAAAAGCTTGCGCATCAGCGCGGAATCGTCGACGACCAGCACTCGCACCGTGTTCTTCATGCAGAAGCCTCCACCCGCTTGGGATTGGCGACGCGTGAAGCCATGATCTGTGAAGCGGTTGTCCGGCCTAGCTTCTCTACTACTGCTTGCAGGTTGAGGATTAAGACCACGGTGCCGTCGCCGAGGATGGAAGCCCCGCTGACCAATTCAGTGGCGACCAGATGATCGTCCAGCGCCTTGATCACCAACTCGTCCTCGCCCACGAGTTGATCCACGATTAACCCGAATTTGTGATCGCCTACGGCCACCACGACCAGAAAGAAGCGCGATTTTTGTGGGCACGTTTCCCCTCCGCGCATGCGACTCAGGCGGATCAGCGTGACCAGTTGTTCACGCAGGCGCAGCACTTCCTGGTTTTCGACGAGATGGACGTCCTCTTCCCCGGCACGGGTGATCTCGACTACCGCTCCCAAAGGAACGGCGTAGATCTGCTTTCCGACCCGAAACAGCAGAGCCTTGATGATTGCCAGCGTGAGCGGCAGGGTGAGACGGAAAGTGGTGCCACGCCCTATCTTGCTCTCAATCGAGACCTCCCCCTTCAGGCGGCTGAGGACACTGCGAACAATATCCATGCCCACGCCACGGCCGGAGACCTCTGTGACCTCCTCGGCAGTGCTGAACCCGGATTCAAAAATCAGTTCAAGCTTCTGCTGTTCAGAGAGCCGCGCGGCGTCTTCGGGCGAGATCACACCGCGCTCCACGGCCTTGGCGACCACTCTTTGCGGGTCAATGCCGGCGCCATCATCTGTAACTTCGATCACTACGTGGTTTGCCTGATGATATGCGTCCAGCTGAATCGTGCCGCGAGGAGTTTTCCCGGCGGCTTCGCGTTCCTGCGGCAACTCAATGCCATGGTCTACGGCGTTGCGAACCAAATGGGTGAGCGGTTCTGCCAGCGCGTCCAGAATGCTCTTGTCCAGATCTGTTTCCTGGCCCGAGACACGCATTTCCACTTCTTTGCCGCAGCGTTTGGCAGTGTCGCGGATAATCCGGGGTAGCCGGCGGAACAACTGCTCGACTGGGACCATGCGGATCTTCATTACGGAGCGTTGCAGGGAATTCAGCATTTGCGCCTGGTGCGACATTGCATCGCTGAACCGGGTGTGCAGGGGATCCTTGGGAAAACGGCGGCCGAATTCCATTACCGCCTGGTGCAGCATAGATTTGCCAATGATCAGCTCCCCTACCAGGTTCATCACTGCGTCGATGCGCTCCGCGTCGACGCGCAAGGTAGTTTCTGAAACGGGAGCGGGCTGGAGATCTACGGCAGCAACGCCGCGATCAGTGATTGCCAAAATCGAATCCTCAGGATCGAGACTGAAAGTGCTGGGGTGATGGCTGGGTTTCTGGGTAGCGATCTCCAGAAGATCTTCGCGCGCAAGTGCCTCACGAGGGGGCTGCGCATTGACATCAGCAGTCCAGGGGCGAACGAACACTCGCTCGACGACGGTCGGGATTTTGCATTTGCCTTCGAGCCAATCTGCCGCGTGAACGCTGGACAGAGCCACTTCCAGACGCTCGACTGGAGCTTCGCCGCTTACTTCCTCTGGACGCCTCGCCAGGATCGTGCCATTGGTTCCCAAAACGTTCAGCACCAGTTGGGCTCCGGCAGCTGGCATAGGGCAAGCTGGGTCGATGGTGACCGCAATATTGAAAACCTGCGATCCGCTATCCAGAGTCTTCTGTATGGTCAGTTGCTCGTACTCGCTCCACGAAAAAGCTGGATGGGAACTCTCTGGCCGGCCAGGGGCAGGCTTTTGGGCGAGCCGCGCAATCATAGTGCGCAAGGGATCGCCATTCGGGGGCTGCATCTTGCCACGGTAAGCCGCCGCGAGCGCATCAAACATGTCTGCTGCGCTCAGCACGACTTGCGCTAAAGCGGTGCCTGCCCGCCCCGCCATTTCAGGTGTAAGCACATCTTCCAGTTCATGTGCCAACTCACTGAGCTCACGAAAGCCGCAGGCGGCGGAGTCTCCCTTCAGGGTGTGGACGGTCCTTCGCAGGTTGCGGACCACCTCCTCATCCGCAGGGCGTTTCTCCAGTTCGAGGCCCTGCTCGTTCAACACCTGAAGAAGCTCCTGGGCCGTTTCAAAGAACAGCTCGCGCAACTCGGCCGCCCGTTCATCGGAGAAGAAGCTCACATCTCCACCTCGATTTTCTGGTACGCGGTGCCGTTGTTCTGATGGAGCATGCGGAAGCGTTCAGTGAGGCCAAAGAGGCTTTCAGCGTGGCCAACAAAAAGATAGCCGTCGCGGTTCAAACAACGATAGAACTTCTCAATCAGCCTCTTCTGTTCTGCCTCGTCGAAATAGATCATCACGTTACGGCAGAAGATCACGTCGTTGTTTTGGGGAAGGTACTCGGTCTTGAGGTTATGGAAGTCGAAGTGAACTACATCACGCACCGCCCGTTTGACGGAGTACTGCTCGCCCAGCTTGTCGAAGTAGCGCAGGCGAAACATGTAGTCCACCGGCTCCATCTGCACCTCGGAATAAACAGCCTGTTGTGCAGTGCGCAGGGCAGCGTAGCTGATGTCGGAAGCCACGATCTCCACCCGCCAGGGCGGAGGAATCAGCGGCTTCGGTGTGGGCATATCGAAGGGCAAGGGATTCCGCAAATAGTAATAAGCCAGGGCGTCGGCAACCTGCATAGCTAAGGTGTACGGCTCCTGGCCGGTGGAGCATCCCGCACTCCACACCCGCAGAGTCCAATCGCGGCGCTCCTGCTTGCGATGCAGGATTTCTTCCAGCACCACCTTCTGGAACAGCTCCAGCTGCGGTTTATTGCGAAAGAAACTGGTCTCGTTGACGGTGAGAATTTCCAGTAAGGCCGCTAACTCGGCCTTCCCATCTCTGCTTGTGAGCAGGCGGTAGTAGCTGTAGAAAGAATCCAGCCGACAGGCCCGCAGGCGGCGTTGCAGACGATCCTGAAGAAAATGGGCGCGGCGCTCGTCGAAGTACATCCCGCACTCCTGATAGACGAGTGTCTGCAGAAGTTTCAGTTCCGGTTCGGTCAGCTGGATTGACGCGGTTGCCATGCCTTACTCGCAATCTCTTTTTGCCACCAGTGCCAGCCTAACCGCATGCTGGCATTTGTGCTGCCTCTACGCCGTGGTCCCCGGCGCCTTGTCCAATTCGCCTAGGCGGTGCAGATCTCCGCGCTGCAGGATTTTTTGCAAGTCCACCAAAATGATCAGCCGCTGATCGAGCTTGCCCACTCCTGTGACGTAGTTAAGTTCGTTTTCCTCGAATATCTGGGGAGGAGGTTCAACCGCGGAGGCCGCCAGCTTCAATACCTCAGAAGCAGCATCGACCACCAGACCAACCAGCTTGCCATTCAGCTCTACCACAATCACACGATTCTTCTTATTGGGAACAGTTTTGACTTCGCCAAACCGCTTTCGCAGATCCACCACGGGAATGATCTTGCCACGCAGATTGATGACACCCTCTACGAAGTCCGGCGATTCCGGTACGGCAGTGATTTCAGGAACGCGCACGATCTCGTGCACAAGAGAGATTGGGAGGCCAAAGCTTTCTGCTCCGATGCGGAAGCCGACGATATGATGTTCATTCGTCATCCACGTCCCTCTCAGCGGCGCGAGACCACCTGCGCGGGAATGGACCGGAAATCCGATCCCGGGTTGCTGCCGCGTCCGTTGCCATGAGCAAAGGCCTCGCCCTTGAAAGCTGCGCTTCCACTCACGCCTTCCAACACGAATCGATCCATGGCTTCCATCAGCATGCGTGACATCTTCGACATCTGCTCGGACGAAGCTGCCAGTTCAGCAGACCCGGAGGTAAATCGCTGCACCATTTCGCGCATGCGTTCCATGGCCATCACTACCGCCTGGGCTCCCGAGGCTTGCTCTTCCACTGAGGAGTTGATCTCGTGCGTGATCTCATTCAGCCGCGTGGTCGCTTTAGCAATTTGTGCGGAGCCATGCGACTGTTCGTTAGTGGCAGCTCCAATCTCCTGGGCAAACTTGAAGACTTCAGTTACGACATTGGAGATCTTCTTTAGCGCTCCACTCAGGTCGCTGCCGATGTTCAGCCCCTCGTTGACGATCGAAGTGCTCTTCTCCATGTTCTCCACGGCTCGCTGCGCTTCTTTCTGGATGCTCTGGATGAGTTCGGAAATTTCTTTGGTGGATTGCGCGGATTTTTCCGCAAGCTTTCGGACCTCGTCGGCCACCACGGCAAATCCCAGGCCATGCTCTCCGGCTCGGGCAGCCTCGATGGCGGCATTCAGCGCCAGCAGGTTCGTCTGCTCGGCCAAGTCATCGATGACCTCAATGATCTTGCCGATATCGTCGGCACGTTGCCCCAGCACATCGATAATTTCGGCTGATGAGTGAATGGACCCGTTGATGCGATTCAATCCCTCAGTGGTTTTCTGCATGGTGCCGATGCCGGCCTGCACTTCCTCACGCGAGCGCTGCGAGATTTCCAGCAGCACTCTGGCTGTATCGGCCACACGCTGGATGGAGGCCACCATCTGATCAATGGAAGCGGACGTCTCGCTTACGCTGGAAGCCTGCATTTGCGTGTTCTTCACCATGTTCTGCACGTTCACGCTCATCTCGTGCATGGTGCTGGTCACTTCGTCGATGGAAGACGAAGCCTGCACGCTCAGCTTGGCAGATTCTTCCGAGGCGCTGGAAACCTGGTTGGAGCCGCTGGCCACCTGGGAGGCACTGTCGCGTACGCTGCTGACCAGCGAGCGCAGGCCTTCGACCATGCGCATAAATGCCAGCGCCAAGGTGTCACGGTTGGAGCGCGGCCGGACCTCTACCGTGAGATCGCCGCGGGCAATGGCCTCTGACACAGATGACATTTCTCGCAAATAGGAGACCATATTGGCGAAGGTGCGCCCTAATTGGCCAATCTCATCTTCGCGGTTCATGTCGATCTGGTGGTCCAGATCACCGGATTCGCCGATCTCGCGGGCCACGGTCATCAGATGGGTCAATGGGTCTGTGATCGAGCGCGAAGTCCGGTAGGAAATCAGTACACCCAGGACCAGCGCTACCAGTGTGCCCAGGATCGCCAGCAAGAGGGTTACAGTACCTGCGATGGAATCTGTGTGCCGTTGATCTTCCAGTTCTTTGTTGGTCAGATTGTCAACCTGGTCGATATAGACCGTGGAGGACTGCATCCACGAGCCGGGATTCAGCTGCAGATACAGAATCTGCAGGTCACTGACAGTCGCATCGCCGGCATCGACCTGTCTGCGCTTCTCCATTAGCGGCCGTGCGAAGCCCTCTTCCCATTGGCGCTCGGCATCGTTCAGCTTGCCCAGGGTGGAGCGCTGCTGCTCGGAACCCACCTTGTCGGTGGCCTGGCGGATCAATTCGTGCAGCTTGCTGGTCCCATCAGCCAGATTGCCGATCTCGCGGCTATCCCCACTTAACAGGTAATTGTTGAGGAACTGGCGATTAGCCATCATCTGATTGCGAATCTCGCCGCTCGAGTGTGCCAGTTCCCAGGATCGCGCCGCCGCATTACGCGCCGAGTGCTCCCGTTGCACGGCCACAATGTTCACCAGACAGAGCACCACCACGATCGCCAGCAGTATTCCGAAGTTTTTGTACAGCCGTTTGCTAATCGTCATTGCCACTCCTACGACCGCCAACCCTAAGTCCAACCCGCGCCAGTGGAGGGAAAACCACCCTCACTGACCGTCAAAATGGAATTCCACCGTGGCGCTGGTCTCACCTGCGGCGCGCTCATAACGCCACTTCTTCACTGCATCCACACAGGACTCCACGAGCACAGGGTGGCCGCCGATCACCTTTGCCGTCTTTACAACTCCATTGGGCGCAATCACCAATTGCAGCTTTACCGTGCCAGTGATGTTCATCTTCTTGGCCAGTTCTGGATAAACCGGCACTACTTTGCTCTTGGGGTGCCGTAGCTCTTCGTCGTCGGCAGCCCGCGACGGTGATGCGGCAACCATCAGCAGGCAGAGAACGACCGCTGTTGCGCTACAGCTCAAGCAGCGAATGACATTGCTGGCAGACACTCGTCCTCCTCGCCTGAATAGAGTCCAGCCGAAGAATGCGTGCACGGTTGATGCCAGCCTATGAAAAGGGTGCCTAAGGGTGGCGTCGCAGGAGTAAGTCACTGGTAGACAACTGCTTACAGAGCCTCTTGCTAGCAGAAACGGGCGCTCTTTGGAACAGAGTTCGTCTCAAAGGTCTGATGAAAGGGAGGTTACATCTCAGGCTGAGATCAGGCGCAGTTGTTCGCAAGTGGTTGCCAATCCGTAGACTTTGCAGCCAAATTCCTTGACTCAAAATGAGATTCCAGAGTACTTTTGCAGACCTCCACAGAGCAGAGCTTCTTCGGAAATCAGTGCGCTAAGTATTTGTTTTCTCATGATGATCGGCCAACAGAACGATGCCGCTTCTCCCCCGTCAGCTCGCCTCGATTCCTTCCAGCGGTTGCTGCTGCAGCTAACGCGGGTGGCATCGGAGAATGACGACTTTAGGTATTTGATTGACCTTTTCTGTCAGTCCAGCCGCGAGGCTCTTGGCCTTGGCGCTATTTATTTCTGGCAGGCTGTCTCTTCCGATGTTTTGGTAGGGGCAGGAGGGAATGGCCCAGAAGCGGCAGCCACCCGTGACCGGCATCTCGACCCTGGTCACCGTCCGATCGTTTGGCAGGCCCTGCGCTCTCGGCGAGTCGTCTCGGATGCCAGTGCAACTCCCCAACCGGCCCCGGCGACAGTGCCCGGAAACCCGCACTCGATTGCCGCACCCGTGCTGGTCGGCGATCAACCCCAGGGGGTGCTTCTTTTCGTATGTTCCGCGAGCACTCCACAAGCAGATCCCGCACTTATACAACAGATCACGATTCTGGCTGCGCTATTTGGAGACTCCGTAGTCGGCGAGCTGCGAGCGCGAGAGTTGCAGCAGTTGGTGGGCATTACCGCCGAGCTGAGTGCAATCAGGAAGTTGGACGAGTTTTATCAGCGATTGCTCGTAAGGGCAGCGGGGTTTCTTGGATTCCGGCGATCGGCTATGGTGCTGCTGCACAACAGCCAGGCGACGGTGAGTTGGTTAGCTGAAGCGAATAATGTCCGTCCGGTTCGCGTAGCGCTGCCCGAGTTCTTCACCAAATTGTGGTTGTCCAGCACAGAGCCGGTGTCGTCTGAGGATGTCACCAGGGAACCACTCGCGGACCTCGGGGTAGCTTCTCAACTAAAGATGAAGCAGTACTTTGCCCTGCCGCTGGCCGGTCAGGATCGCCGCCCCATGGGCTTCGTATTGCTGCTCGACAAGTTGGCTGGGAATGCGATTGGACCGGAAGATACGCGCCGTGCGACGCTGCTGGCAAACGCAGTGGCTCCTCTGCTGGAAGCCGTGCTGCGCATCGATGCCTCCCAGCAGAACCGTAAGCGGGCAGAAAACCTGATGGCGCTCTCGCTCGAGCTAAATTCTTCGCTGCGTTTGCCTCAGTTTGTGCGCAGTTTTACGGAGCGAGCGGCCGACATGCTAGACGCCAGGGCAGGAGTGTTGGCTCTGGCACAGCGTTCCATCCTCGAAACGGTGGTTCTTCCGGAAAACTCCAGCATTAGCGATCGCAACCTAGTCCGCCGTCTCAATGCCGCTCTAACCGAGTTGGCGTCGCGGTCCGCGGAGCCGATCAGCTCGGGCAACGCGGCCGGGCTCATCGGGCCCGCACTCGCTGGATCCCTGGGATGGGAGGAACTGACGGTAGCCCGGTTGCGCAGCAGCGATGGCGACATCATCGGAATGCTGTGTCTCATTGATCGCCAGGAAGCCCTCGCCGAGCCGGAAAAGAGTCTGCTGACTGCGCTGGCCGCCCATGCTTCGGTGGCGCTGGAAAATGCCCGCCTGTTTACTCGCATGGATCAGGCTAATCGCCACTGGGTGGAGATCTTTGACGCCATTACAGATTTCATCGTCGTGCACGACGAGAACAACACCGTACTACGCGTCAACCGCACCCTGGCGGACTTCATCGGGGTCCGCCCGCCGGAATTGATTGGAATCAGCATGCGTGCGCTGGTGGCCATGGCCTCTGATCACAGCACGCAACCATGTCCTTTCTGCCGGGTAGGGCTGGATGGTGCCGATGAATACATTCATCCCGTGCTCGAACGCACCTACCTGGTTTCCACTTCGCGGATTCATGGCGCGCTCAACGAAGGCTTTCAGACGATTCACGTGCTTAAAGACATTACTGATCGCCGTGAGGCAGAGCGTCGCTATCGCGAGTTGTTCGACACCATCCAGGAAGGCTTGTTCTTTTCCACCCCCGAGGGGCGGTTCATCGAAGTTAACGACGCCCTGGTTCGCATGCTGGGATACAACAGCCGCGACGAGTTATTGCAAATCGATATAGCGCCGCAGCTCTATGCTTCGCCCGCGCACCGTGAGGTCTTTCGCCGTGAAATAGAGAAGACCGGCACCCTACGCAACTATGAAGAGCTTTTGCGACGGAAAGACGGCTCTTTGATTCACACCTTGCAGAACGCCTTCGCGGTTCGCGATTCGCAGGGAGCAACCCTGCAATACCGCGGTCTGATTCTGGACGTCACCGAACAGAAGAACTTCCAGTCTGAGTTGCAACGGCAGCGCGATTTCAACAACAAGATCCTAAACGCTACGCAAAGCATGATTCTGGTAGTGGACACTGGGGGGCGCATCAGCTATGCGAATCGGCGCTGTTTTGAAGCGGGAGGCTACCGCCAGGAAGATCTGATCGGCCAAAGGCTTACCGAACTGGTCCCCCCGGGCAGGCGCGAGAGCTTGGCCGAGTCGTTGGCTTCCACCACCCGAGGCCAGCAGGTCGATAACCTCGAGCTTCCGATTGTGTTGGGTCGGGGCCGCGTGGGGCAGTTTGCTCTCAACCTCAGCCCCATGCGAGATGAGTCTGGCGCAGTCAACAGCATTGTGGTGGTAATGACGGACATCACGGATGCAGCTATGCTGCAGGCCAAGCTGATGCACACCGAGAAAATGGCCGCGGTGGGCCAGTTGGTTTCGGGAGTCGCTCATGAGGTTAACAATCCCCTGACGGCGATCCTGGGGTTTGCCGACCTTCTGCTGGAGCACCCAAATATTCCCGAATTTGCCAAAGCGGATCTGCAGGTGATTCTGCAGGAGGGCCAGCGCACCAAGCAGATTGTCCAAAACCTCTTAAGCTTCGCCCGGCAGATGCCACCACAACGCCAGCCGGTGCGGCTGAATTCTATTCTGCGCCAGACATTAGCCCTGCGATCTTACGATTTTGCCAATCATGCGGTACGCGTTGTGGAGAAGTTCAGCGAGCCCCTGCCTGACGTGATCGGCGATTCTCACCAACTCCAGCAGGTGTTTCTGAACATCGTGAACAATGCCTACGATGCAGTGCTGGAGGCAAAACGGCCTGGTGTAATCGAGATCGCAACCAGTTACGGGGACGGCTACGCAGAAGTTTCCTTCCGTGACAATGGCAATGGAGTTCTCTATCCGGAGCGCATTTTTGATCCCTTCTTCACCACCAAGGAAGTGGGGAAGGGTACGGGGTTGGGCTTGAGCATTTGCTACGGCATCATTCGCGAACACTCGGGCGAAATCTTCTGCCGCAACAATGCGGACAGCCCGGGAGCCACTTTTATCGTCCGCCTGCCGTTGCCTGGAGATCAGGAGACCGCCCCCGCCGCGGGCGCCGAAGCTGGAGCAATGCAGTGACTCCGGCCCGCCCAATTGCTGCAGGGAAACCGCCGATTCTGGTGATCGAGGATGAGCCTTCGGTCATGTCGTTCGTTCGTGCAGCATTGGAACGGGGAGGCTACCAGGTGATTGCCGTAACCACCGGGGTCGAGGCCTTGAGGGTCCTCGAGTCGGGAGCCTTTCTCGGAGTGGTGTCGGACATGCGCACTCCCGGTGGGGTGGATGGCTCTGACGTTCACGCCTGGCTGGCAGCCCACCGCCCGGAACTGGTCTCGAAGCTGATTTTCATTACCGGCGACATCGTGAATGAGGAAACTGCGGCCACACTCACGCGTACCGGTGCACCCTGTGTGGAAAAACCTTTTCGCATTCAGCAGTTGATGTCGGTGGTACAGAGAGTGGTCGGCGAGCCGTAATGCCAGTTTTGAAAAAGCCGAGGTTCTTAGCCGCAGCGTCGCGACACGACGTGCTTGCAATCCAGGAGGCCGTCCGGAGCGGCCGACGGATCTGCAGTTACGGTTGCGTTGTCAAAAGTGACGATACTAAATGACCGACGAATTCCGCATACACTTCCTCATCGTGGATGACGAACAAAGCATCCGCAAGCTGTGCATGACCATCGGCGCCTCGCTGGGCTTCGATTGTGTCGAGGCAGAGAGCGGCGAGGGTGCGCTGGCCTTGCTGGAGACGGAATCTCCCGACATTGTGCTCGTGGATCGCATGCTGCCCAACATGACCGGGGACGAGTTGCTGCGCCAGGGCAAACAATTACTTCCTCGCACTGAGTTCGCCATCATCACCGGCCATGGCTCAATAGAATCCGCCGTCGAAGCTATGAAGCTGGGTGCCTATGACTACATTACCAAGCCTTTTGGCGCCGGGCAATTGAAGCTGCTTCTGCAGCGGATGAAAGAAAAGGTCCGCCTGGTGGCGGAGAACGAATATCTGCGCCAGGTGGTCAGCAATGAAATGGAGTTGAATGTCATCGACGGATCCTCGGCCAAGATCCAGGATATTTTGCGAATGGTATCTCGGCTGAAAGACACGCGCACGCCAGTCCTGATCAGCGGTGAAAGCGGAACCGGCAAGGAATTGGTAGCGAGGGCCATTCACTTCCGGGGCTCGTTGCGAAAGCGGCCGTTCGTGGCTGTGGACTGCGGTTCGCTGGTGCCGACACTGATCGAGAGCGAGTTGTTCGGCTACGAAAAAGGGGCGTTCACAGGCGCGCTGAAGTCCAAAGAGGGTCTCTTCCGCGCTGCTGACGGAGGAACCATCTTTCTTGACGAGATCGGCGAATTGCCGCTGGAGATGCAAGCCAAACTGTTGCGTGTCCTGCAAGAAAAAGAAGTGCGTCCCGTGGGAAGCAACGATCGGATCAAAGTGGATGTGCGCGTAGTCGCCGCGACCAATCGCGATCTGGAAGCTGCCTACCGCGCCGGAACCTTTCGCAAGGATCTCTACTTCCGATTGAACGTGGTGACCATCAATCTGCCAGCTTTACGTGAGCGCCGTTCCGACGTACCTGCCCTGGTGCAGGCGTTTCTGGCTCGCTACGCAACGAATTCGAAGATTCAGCTCACTCCGGCCGCCATGAACTGTTTACTACAGTACGATTGGCCGGGAAATGTCCGCGAGCTGGAGAATTGCATCGAGCGCGCGATCGCGCTAGGCAATCATCAGACTATCGATGTGCACGATCTGCCGCCTGCCATTCGCGCCTCATCGGATGGGCTGCCGGTCATAAGAGGCGATGTGTCCGCCTCGTCTTCCAATCTCGAAGATCTGGAGCGCGAGACCATCCGGCGCGTGTTCGAGCAGGCCAAGGGCGACAAGGTGCTGGCTGGGAAAATGCTGGGTATCAGTCGCGCCACTCTATATCGCAAGCTGAAGCGTTACAACATTGAGCTGCCGCGGGGAGCTGGGGTCACCGAAGTGGTAAATATGAGCTAGACCTCAATTTCATTCCTGGCAGCTCAGGTCTCAACAAACCCACAAGAGAGCCTGAGGATCCCGAACTCGTCCCAGTTCAAATTTCTGCTTCTCCGCCTGATATGGTGAGACCGAGAAACCATTTCACCTTGAGACACAGGCCTACCGCTCCCCTGCTGCCCTATTAATTTTCGCCCTGAAATCAGCTACTTACCTTACTTCGGGCTTGATGGCGTTTTGGCTGGCATCTTGCACTCCCTTTCTCCCAGTTCGACGTGTCCCCCCGCTTTCGCCAACCAGCGGAGCGGGAGCGGACACCGTCGTAACGGAGATCTCAAGGTGAACCAACCAACCGTTTTGATCTTCTCCGACGACCCTGAATTCACGCATTCCGTGATGGCGCGCTGGCAGACGGAACGAAGTGTTCCTGCCTTTGTGGTGATCACGTCGGAGACGAGGCCGGCAAACTGCCCCATCGATTTTGATCTGGCTATCGTCGGCACTGTCCGCCAGGAAAATTCCGCTGAAGTCCTCAAGGCACTGAACTATCAACAGCGTCCCGTACTTTTTGTCGCGCATGGGTCGGGCCAGGCGCAGAGCGTACGCGGCACGCATCCGCGGGTCCTGGTGCTGAATGACTATGAGGGCTGGGTCAACGCACTAGTTTTGTTGGCGGGTGAGGCTTTGCGGCGGGTGGAGGCAGTGAAACGCGCTAAACGCGCGGAGCAGGCGGTCACTGACAATCACAAGCACGCCACACTCGGCCGCTACATGCTCGACATGCGGCACAGCCTGAACAACGCCCTGACTTCCATCATGGGAAATTCCGAACTGATTTTGCTCGAACCGGGAGCGCTTTCCGGAGAAGTTCGCGAACAGATCGAGACCATACACAACATGTCGCTGAGGGTGCACGAGATCATCCAGCGTTTCACGTCGCTGGAAAGCGAAATGCACTTTGCGGAGAAACAGTCTC
>DASPRM010000152.1 GCA_035624455.1 Terriglobales bacterium | reverse complement strand
TGAGCCAGTGTTTACCGGATGCTTTTGGCCGACCGAAGGAAGCCTCCCAGAGCTTGCGATGTCAGGAAAATGTATTAGTTCCGCTCATGAATGGATTGTTATTTTTGCGCAGTCCCTTAGAGGAGTCGAGTGGGAATCGGCGACGCCTGGGCCATATCACCAAGCAGGGTAGCTCGATGTTGCGCTTCTTGCTGGTGGAAGCGGCCCAAGTCACGGTCCGTAGCATCCCAGAATGGCGCAGCAAGTATTGCCACCTGATGCTACGGCGAGGGCGGAAGATCGCCAAGGTAGCTATGGCGCGCAGATTAGCCATTCGTTTGTACTGGATGTGGCGCAAGCAATGGAATTACGAGCAGGTGAAGAAGTTCGGTTCGCACGCGGGACAGCTCGGAAATCGCGATGGTGTGTACGTAGAACACCGAGCAATTGATTGAGCATCCCGCTCCTCCCCACGGAGGACTCTGAAGTAGTAATCATCATCGCGGTTGCGACCGAAGAGATGCATGGGTCGGATCGAGATGGCTGACCTGAAACTGATTACGAGCGAGCCTTGGTTGGTATGGCAATTGGCGATTTTTTCAAATAGAGCGAAATGGCGCTCTCCTTTGAGTGGATGCAGAGGTCTGCCAAAAAAGTACTTGACAACGCCGGCGTTGTAAGAGACGCGATTTTTCGCCAGCTACCGGCGGCCCGCGCAGATCGTACCTTCCGACCAGATGGCCAAGCGTTACATCGTGACGTTAATGGTTGCGGGGTGACTGAGTCTCACCGCTGCATTGAATCCTTCGCCGGAATGGGCCACTTTGCCTGCGGATAAGTAAAGTGAAGCAGAATCGCCGCGGCGATGGTCACCAGAAAACAGAACCAGCTGGCCTCTGGCCCCAGCAGGCCTCCGGTCAGCCTGATCGAACCGGGAAAGTCGGCATTCAGCAGGCGCCCAACCGCAAATTCTCCCCCATTCATTCCTGAATACACATAGAGGAACATGAAATCGAAAGCCGCGTGCATGCCAATAGAAAAGGCCAGGCTACCGGTGCGCCGCTGAGCAAATGTGATGAAAATCGTCAATAACGAAACTGCGACCCAGTCTTCCCAACGCTCGTGCGGCTTCGTGAAGTAGTGCAGGGCACCAAATCCGATGGCATTGAACAAGGCAGCGGCCCAGAACCCGATACAATCGGCCATTGTGTACAGGAAATAGCCACGGAATGTGATCTCCTCACTGAAGCCGATGAACAGATTCGCCAATAGCCAAAGCCCGGCGAATTTGAACAGCCCGGCATTGACAGGGACGTTCAGACCGTGAACGTGGTAACCCCCACCGAGGAAAATCAGCAGGATGGTCGCCGACGGCATCAGCAGACCCCAAGCCGCGCCTGCCCAGAACAACCGTCCAAACAAATCCCGCATGCGAGGAACGCCGTAAACCGTAAGGTCGCGCCGCTCGAATCGCGACATGATTGTCGTCGTAATCAGGGCGACCAGTAGAGTGGTGCCTTCGTCGATAGCCAAGCCAATGGGATGCAGGCCCGGATAGACGGGCAAATGCGAGTGATCCAGCGCCCTTCCCACAAGGCGGTCGATCACAAAGAACAAGCCGCAGAATATAAGAAGACGCCACCCGGCGCGCAGTTCGCGGCCATTGTGGAAAATGTTGCGCAGACTCATAGTCCTCCTGATGGAGTATTAGTTGGGGAAAAGGATCTCGGTTCCCAAAACGGGGTCGTTGCTGGTGCGTACACGATCCTTCTCTTTACCTGAAAGGCGCCGCACTCAGGTTAACGCCCGAGGCAAGAAAACTGACCACAACTGTCGCTATCAGATGAGATGAGAAAGCCGGTCTCCAACGGGATGCTGTACGCTCCCAAGTATCGACGCGCTCAAGGCGCAAGAGATAAGGAGACCGGCAATGAGAAAGATTAGCACTGCAGCAGCAAAGCAGATGAAAAATTTGCGAGATCAAAAACTGACCATTGGCTTGGATCTGGGCGATCGCTCCAGCTGGTATTGCGTGTTGGATGCAGCGGGGGAAGTGCTGCTGGAACAAAGGCTGGGCACAACTGCGAAGGCGATGAAAGAGGTGTTCGGGGGGATGCCGCGGAGCCGGATCGCACTGGAAACGGGGATGCATTCGCCGTGGGTAAGCCGGTTGTTAGGCGAGTTGGGGCACGAAGTGATCGTGGCGAATGCACGCAACGTGCGCTTGATCGGAGAAAGTCGGCGGAAGGATGATCGGCTGGATGCCAGAACCCTGGCGCGGTTGGCACGGATCGATCCGCAGCTACTGGCACCGGTAAAACACCGCAGTGCCCAAGCGCAAGTGCATCTGAGCGTGATCCGAGCACGCGCCGGTCTGGTGCGGGCACGAACGGCGTTGATCAACACGGCGCGGGGAGTGAGCAAGTCGTACGGGGAACGGCTGCGCGGCTGTAACCCGCGCAACCTGAACCCGGAGAAAGCGGAGGGGTTGAGTCCGGAACTGCAAGCGGCGTTGAAACCGTTGCTGGCGGCCATCGAATCGCTCAGTGAGCAGATCGAAGAATATAACGAGCGGATCGAGTGCCTGGCCCGGGAGAACTATCCCGAAGTCGCCCTGCTGAAACAGGTGAAGGGAGTGGGCACGCTGATCGCGCTCACGTACCGGCTGACGCTGGCAGATCCCTATCGTTTTGGCAAGAGCCGGGATGTAGGCTGCTATGTGGGATTACAACCGGGACGGAGGAACTCGGGGCAGAGCCAACCGCAACTGCACATCAGCAAGGAAGGCGACCCATATCGGCGAACCTTACTGGTGCAGGGCGCGCAGCACATTCTGGGGCCGTTTGGAGCCGACAGCGATCTGCGGCGCTGGGGTCTGAAGCTGGCGGAGCGCGGCGGGAGGAATGGGAAGAAACGAGCGGTGATTGCGGTGGCGAGAAAGTTAGCCGTCTTGCTGCATCGGCTGTGGGTGAGCGGGGAGGTTTACGAACCTTTGCGCAACAGTGGTCAGTTGGTGGCGGCAGCCGCGTAAGTTCGGAGCAATCGAATTGGCAGCACAAAGTCCAAAGCCGAGTTCGGTGACTGCGTCTATCGCCTGGCCCAACTTCTATCTTCGCGATGGAAGCCGAGGTCGACTAACAGGTGGCAGCACCGGCTGTAACGAGAACACCCAACTTGCACCGAGCGGCGAATCGCTCACCAAAGAGTGCGGATGGAAGGGTGGCGACAGTGGTGGCTTTGGCGCGAAGGAAGAACGGAAATTAAAGAAGCCATGGTCAACAAAAGAATAAGGAGGATTGCCGCTTGTCACGGGAAACGGTGGCGGATCGGATAGAAATTCAGAGCGACTGCTCCCTTCTTTCCTAGTGGGATGGTGGCAGAGCGGTCCTCGCTGTCAAGGGTTCGCTAACGCCGCACAAAATGCGCCCTTGACCGCTCCGGGCCGCTCTGAACCTCTCTCCACTAGTCTAGGAAAGCAGGGAGCCTTGGGAAAGAAAAAGAAAAATAATACTTGACATCGACCGGCCTTCTCATGGAAGGCGATTAAACTCATTGACGTGCCCGGTCTCTCCATGAATCACGAGTCACCGGGGATTTCTGATTTGGTATGGCGTCGTACTCGTCACGATCGGCGTATCCCCGACTGCATGTGTACTCCGACACCCTGTAGGGCAGGATCTGCGCTCTGTCGAAATACCGCTCCCCTTTGCACATACATGTTAACCGGTATGGTGGATGAGGATTCGACCCAGGGGTGAATTGAATCCGCTTCGCGCTGTCAGGATGTGCCAGCAGGTGAATGCGTTCGCATTTCTCGCACATGACGGCGACTCGGATGGGCATGGGTCGAGGATAGCATTAATGAACTCGCCTTCCACTGATCGCAAAGCGACAAAGTAACTAGCGTAACCAAAGCCGGTCTCCGACGGGATGCTGTAAGCTCCCAGTGATCAACGCGCTCGAAGCGCAACGAACAAAAAGACCGGCCATGAAGAAGATTAGCACCGCAGTGGATGGCCGCAGCGCCTGCCGACTTGCGTCTACATAGGATTCTCCCTGAACAGGCGGGCAACGAGGGCGGAGTCGAGATCGCTCGAACCTCAACGAATCGCGTCTACCTTCAACGTGGTGATGTCAGCGTGAACGACACGGATGTGTTCTTTCACGATTGCAGTGTTGTTCCAGACGCGTCCAGGGTCATACTCATCCGCGGGCTCGATACCGCGCCATTAAGGCCGACGACCTCTTGCGCGCACGGTTGCAGACAAGTCTAGGCGAAAGCGGTAGTCGTTTTCATTGGTCGTTGTGGCGCGCTAGCTAAAGCTTGTTGAAAATCCCCCGGCCAGAAGCCGCAGTTGACGCGAGAAGCAGCCGCCGGTGCGTGGCAGATCGCGAAAACCAGCGTTCTGTTAGGGCCCCTTTCCAGATAACAGTCCAACACCATTTTCGACAC